>JASFLD010000103.1:0-10271 GCA_050118275.1 Gemmatimonadales bacterium | reverse complement strand
CGTGCCGCCGTACACGTAGTAGAACGGCTCGCTGTTATCCACGGCCACCTTGTAGAACTGGGTCGCCGGCAGGTTGGAGAAGAATTTGTAGTTGTCGCCGCGATCGAACGTTTCGTACAGGCCGCCATCGCAGCCGACCAGCAGGTGCTCGGGGTCGCGCGGATCGATCCACAGCGCGTGGTTATCGACGTGCTTCCACCGCTCGCCCACGCGATAGAACTCCGCGCCGCCGTCGTCGGTCGCCATCAGCCGGGTGTCCATCGCGTAGACGCGGTCGAACTTGTGAGGGTCGGCGAAGATCTCGTTGTAGTACTGCGGGCTGCTGCTCACGTAGTCGCTCATCCGCCGCCAGTGCTGACCGCCGTCCTCGGAGCGATAGAACCCGCTCTTGTCGCCGGTGGCCTCGACCACCGCGTAGAGGATGTCGGGCCGCATGGGCGATACGGCCATACCGATCTTCCCTTTGTCGCCGCTGGGCAGCCCGCGGTTGATCTTCTCCCACGTGGCGCCGGCGTCCATCGACTTCCAGATTCCCGAGCCGGGGCCGCCGTCGATCAGCGTCCAGACGTGACGGCGTCGCTGATACGAGACGGCATACAGCACGTCGGGGTTGTGCGGGTCGAAGTGGACCTCGGAGACCCCCGTGTTCTCGTCGATGTCCAGCACCTTGTTCCAGGTAGCGCCGCCGTCGGTCGTCTTGTACAGGCCCCTGTCGCCGCCCGGCGCCCACAGCGGCCCCTGCGCCGCCACGTAGACGACGTCCGAGTCGCGCGGATCGATGCGGATCATCCCGATGTGCTCGGAGCTCTCCAACCCGACTTTCTCGAAGCTGCGGCCGGCGTCCGTCGACTTGTAGACTCCGTCCCCGTATCCTACGCTCCGCTGGCTATTGTTCTCGCCTGTCCCGACCCAGACCGTCAGATGGTCGCGCGGGTCGATGGCCACGGCGCCGATGGAGTACGAACCGTACTTGTCGAAGATCGTCTCCCACGTCGTCCCGGCGTTCTCCGTCTTCCAGACGTTGCCCGACGCCATCGCCACGTACCAGGTACTGCGGTCCGTCTGGTCGACGGCGACGTCGATCACGCGGCCCGACATCAGCGCCGGACCGATGTTGCGGAGCTCGAGGCCTGAAAGCAGCCCGGCGTCGAGCTTGGGCGACCCCTCCTCGCCTTCCTCTTGGGCGATCGCCGCCGAGCTGGGCAGGAGCGCGCTGACTAGACACAGAAGCAGAACGAGGCGTTTGGTCATCGGGTCCTCCTTGAGAAGCGTTCGGATGGCACGAGGTGTGGGTGCAAACTACGCCCGCGGCGGTCCCTCGCAACGCTTGCCGGCCCGGTGCCGGCCCGGTGCCACAGGAAGATCCGCCTGCAGCGGTCGCACAGGATTGTGCCGGGCGGGCTCGTCCTCGCTCAACGAGCCGGGAACTGGAGCTTCGCCACGCGGCCTCGAGTGCCCGCCAACCAGACGATGTCGGTGCTCGGCGCAGCGGCCACCGTGTTGAAGCCCACGGTGTCACCCACCTGCCAACTGGCGCCGGAATCGGTGGAATATCCCCACCCGGACGGACCCGTGGCTACGATGACACGTGCAGCGACCCCACGGACGTACGCGATTCCCCAGCGAACGCCGGCCGGCCGGGCGCTGCCCGCCAGCGTCCAGGTGCGGCCGCCGTCACGGGTGCGAGCGACGTTGTCTACCCCGTCTTGCGGCCGGGTGTGATCGCCGCCCACGGCGAGCCCGTTGTATTCGTCCCAGAACGTGATCCCGAAGATTCCCGTGGTGGAGTCGGCGGCGAGCGGCGTCTCGGCGACCGACCAACTGCGACCTCTATCCGTCGAGCGGTAGACGCGTGCCACCCGGCCGCCGCCGGTGCCGAACCAGACATTGCTGTCCCCATAGACGGTGATGGCCGTACCGCTCGCCGCGAACCCGGCTTCGCCCAACTGGGGAGGCGGAATCACCTCCGGCGGCACTCGATTCCAACTCGCGCCCCCGTCTTGCGTCGTGACGATCAGAAACCCATCCGCCACAGGATCGCTGAACGCGATCCCGTTCTCTGCGTCCCAGAAGGCCAGGCCGTCGAAGAAGACGCCGGGCGTGGTGTCGCTGTACTGCTCGATCCAGACGGCGCCGCCGTCGACAGTCTTGAAGATCTTCGCCAGGCTGCCATCGAAGTACGTGCCCAGCAGGTAGGCGGTGCTGGCGTTGACGGCGTGAACATCGATGAAGAACAGGTCTTCGGCGCCGGCCACGGTACCCGAGGTCCATGTCTCGCCCCCGTCCACCGTTCGGACGTAGGTCCCTTGGCGACCCGCCGCCCACACGACGTTGGAGCCGGCCGCGCTCAAGCCGCGGAACTCGACACTTACGCCACTCGATTGCTCGGTCCACCGGTAATCGGGAGCGCAGCCCGCACCGGCAAGACCGGCCAGCAGGATGCCAGCGAGCAGTATAGGATTCTTCATCTCTCGTCCGGAGGCGTGGTTGCCAGTAGGCGAGAGAGAAGTGTGAGCATAGCCGGCGCCGGCGGCAAGGGTATGGATGCGCCGCGGGCGAGGCCTGGAGTTTAGGCCCCGCCCGCAAACGCCGTGGAGAGTGAAATCGCTCGGGCTATCGCACCAGAATCGGCTTGAAGAGGTTGGTCGCTTGGGTTCCGACCTCACCGGGGGATTGGCACTTGACGATCTCGCCGATGATCACGCCGTGGCTCCCCTCGGGATAGACTTCCCGCAGATTGAAGCAGCCCATCCGCGCGACTTCGACGGTGGTACGGCCGATGGGGTTGTCGTCCTTGTTCCAGAAGGCGGCAACCATCGGTACGCCGATGGTCCCGTCGTCGTTCAGACAGTAGGTGCCGTCGATCCGGGGGCAGAAGTCGCGCGCGCCCTGCACCGTCGGCCCCGGCATGTTGCCGGGCTCGACCGTGAGACTGTCCTGATAGCCGACCAGGTCGTTGTTGCAGGTCGCGATGTTGGTCCGGTAGACGTTCGCGCCGCCCGAGACGTCATGGTACTCACCCGCCTCGCAGCGCTCTACTCCATTCGTGCCGCACTTGAACGATGGCGGCAGGATCACGGGATAGAAGAAGCTGGGGAACCCCGACTCGGCGTAGAGGTCAACGGCCGTCTGGCCGGAGGCGCTCTTCAAGATGAACTGCTTGCGGAGCGCGATGGCCATGTCGACGTCGTTCTGGGAGATGCCCTCGATGCCGTCCATCTCGAGCATGTCCTCGGGGATCGCCCACGGCTTCACGCACTCGTTGGTCTCGTCGATGGGCGCCTCGGCCCAGGCGATGGCGCGGACGCCGGCGCCGGCGTCCAGGATGTTGAGCGCCCAGGCGAACCAGTTGCCGACCTGCTTGCGCGCGATGACTGCCATGGCGTCGGCGCCGGCAGCGCCGGGCAGCTCGGTGAACGTGGAGGTGTAGGGATCCCAGGTGCCGAACGTGACATCTTCGGGCGCGATGACGACCGCGTCCGTCTCGGCGGTGTTCCGCAAGCCGTAGGCGATGGCCGTGTCGCGCGAGGTGTCGCCGCCGTCGTTCAGCAGCTCGATGACGCCGGCGAGGGCGGCGGCGTCCGCCGCGGTCTGCAGTTCGGCGCGGATCGCCATCAGACGGGTGACGTCGATGGTCACCGCCATGACTCCCAGCAGCGCCACGGTCATGACGAGGAACAGTGCGGCGGCGGCTCCGCGCCGGTTCCGGCGAAGGCGGGACGTCTTCGGGGAGGATCGTCGTATCAGCATTTCAGGCTCCAATTGCTAGTCGCTCCCATTGCGTGGCACCGCGGTTACGGTGCGGTCTCTCTGAGTACGCGCAGCAAGTGAATTGCTGCCGGCCCGATGATGACGAGGATCAGCGCCGGGAGCACGAAGAGAATCAGCGGGATCAGCATCTTGATCGGCGCCTTCCGGGCCGTCTGCTCGGCGGCCTGGCGGCGGCGCGTGCGGAGGCCGTCGCTGGCGACGCGCAGCACGCGGCCGATCGAAACGCCCAGTCGCTCGCTCTGGATCAGCGTAGTGATCACCGATCGCAGATCATCGACTCCGGTGCGCGAGATCATCTCGCGGAGCGCCTCGATCCTCGGTATGCCGGCGTTGACGCGCTGATTCACCATGTGGAACTCGTGCGCGATGTCCTGATGGGTGATGCGCAGCTCGTTCGACACCCGCAGAATGGCGGCGTCCAGACCCACACCGGCTTCGACGCACACGACCATCAGGTCGAGGGCGTCCGGCAGCGACTTGCGAATTCGCTTCTGGCGCAATCGCGTCCGGCGCGACACCAGGGCCGCCGGTAGCAGTTGGGCGAAGAAGAAGCCCGCCACTGCGGCGGTGAAGATTTCCATCTGGGTCCGGTTGGCGCTGTAGGCGATGACCGCCGCCAGGACCGGCAGCGACACGCCTAGCGAGAGTCGGACCGCCGAGTAGGTGAGCGGAGCGGTGCGGCTATCCCAGCCCGCGCGCGCCAGCTTCATCTTGAGTTCGCTGTCGCTCGGCTTCTGCTTCTTCGTTTTTCGCCCCAGCCTGACGAGCAACGATTCGCGCTGTCGGGCCATGTGTGCGCTTCGCCCGCCCGGCGTCTCGTGTTTCAGCGACTTCACCAGGGCGCGACGACGCGTCAGGCTCCGGTACCAGGCGAAGGCTAGAAAGGCGAAGCCAGCCGTCGACAGGAATACCAGCAGGAGAGTGATTTGCGGTGACATGCTCAGATCTCGATGTTGGCAATCTTGCGCATTAGGAAGAACCCAACCACCTGCGATACGGCTGCAACGACCAGGATCACATGACCTGCGTGCTCCTGGAACAGGGGTTCGATGAATTTCGGATTGGTCAGCATCACACCCCCGACTACGATGATCGGCAGCAACGCCAGCATCTTGCCGGAGAGACGCACCTGGGCGGTCAACGTCTTCAGCTCGCCCTGGATGCGGAACCGCTCACGGATCACGCGGCTGATGTTCGAGAGTACTTCGGTCAGGTTGCCGCCGGTCTCCCGCTGAATCAGCACCGCGGTGATGAACATCTTGAGGTCGAGGCTCTCGATGCGCTCCTGTATGCCCAACAGCGCGGACCGCACATCGATGCCGAGACGCTGCTCCTCGTAGAACTGCGAGAACTCGGTGCCGAGAGGATCGAGCATCTCATTGCCCACCAGCTCCATGGCGGCCTGGAAGGAGTACCCGGCCTGCATGGCGTTGATCAGCATGTCCATCGCTTCCGGCAGCTGCGCCTCGAAGTTCTCGATCCGGCGACGCCGCTTGAAGCGCAAGTACATATAGGGGGCGAACAACCCCAGCCCCGCGAAGACCAGCCCGAGCAGCGGCCCGCGTTGTAGGCTGCCCACCAGCATACCCATGAGTGCCAGCGTGACGGCCGCCAGGATGATCGTCGCCGGCCGGACGCTGAGCCCCGCCTGTCTGATCGAGTGCTGCAGGCTGACCGCGTGGGCGCTCTTCTTCAGCCACTCGTTGAGGACGGGGATGGAGCTGACAGACTCATCGCGTAGCAGGGTGAGCCCGACGCTGAGGGTCTGCGCTTCCTTGATCCGGCGTCGCGCGGCGGCCTGTCGGGCCAGGCGCTTGCGGCTCAGGAACACATAGGTGCCGAGCACCAGCCCGAAGGCGCCAACGAAGACGACAAGCAGAGTAACTAGCATCATCGCTCAATACCCACGAGTTCGTCCGCTTCGGCCTCCGGGTGACTCGCTTCGGGCTCGTCTTGGGCCGGTGGCTGGACCATATAGCAAGCGGATTGGTCAAACATGTCGGAGAGGATCTCCACGCCGGAGACCTCGAGCTTGTGCGCGAACACGGGGCGAACGCCCGTCGGGCGGAAGCGCCCGATCACGCCGCCGTCGGCTGCGACGCCCAGTCGCTCGAACTGATAGATCTCCTGCATCGTCACGATCTCGCCTTCCATGCCGACGATCTCGGAGATGCTGGTCACCCGGCGCGAGCCGTCGGAGAGACGGCTGACCTGGATCACCAGGTCGAGCGCGGAGGCGATCTGCTCGCGCATGGCGCGGTCGGGCAGGTTCGTCCCCGCCATCAGGATCATCGTCTCGAGGCGTGACAGCGCATCACGCGGCGAATTGGCGTGGATGGTGGTCAACGACCCCTCGTGGCCGGTGTTCATCGCCTGGAGCATGTCGAGCGCTTCGGCGCCCCGCACCTCACCGACGATGATCCGGTCGGGTCGCATACGGAGCGCGTTCTTGACCAGGTCGCGCATGACGACTTCGCCTCGCCCCTCGGCGTTGGGCGGCCGGGTCTCCAGCCGCACAACGTGCTCTTGCTGAAGCACCAGCTCGGCCGCGTCTTCGATGGTGACTGTGCGCTCGCGCATGCCGATGAACCGCGACAGCGAGTTCAGCAGCGTCGTCTTACCGGAGCCGGTACCACCGGAGATCAGAACGTTGAGCTTCGCCTGCACGCAGCCCTCGAGCAGGTAGGCCATGGGCTGGGTGATCGAGGCGTTGGCCAGCAAGTCTTCGATGAGCAGCGGGCGCGCGCCGAAGCGACGGATCGAGATCATCGGCCCGTCCAGCGCCAGGGGTGGAATGATCGCGTTGACGCGCGAGCCATCGGGCAATCGTGCGTCGACCATCGGTGAGGACTCGTCGACGCGTCGCCCGATGCGGCTGACGATCCGGTCGATGATCACCATCACGTGTTCGTCGTCCCGGAAGTGAATGTCGGTGAGGCTCAGTTTGCCCCTGCGCTCGATATAGATTTGGTGGGGACCGTTGACCAGGATGTCGGTGATGTCCGGATCCCGGAACAGCGGCTCGAGCGGGCCGAGGCCGGAGATCTCGTAGAATATCCCCTCGATGATTCGGTCGCGCTGTACGCCGGTCAGGTCGATCTGTTCTTTGCTCAGCAGCTCCATGACCGCGGAGCGAACTTCGTCGCGCAGGAGCGCTTCGTCCTCGATCCTGTTCAACTCGTCGAGGTCGACCTGCTCGATGACCTTACGGTGCAGGTCCAGCTTGATCCGCTCCAGCGCGGTCAGCTTGTCTCCGCGTGCCCGCCGCCCGATGGTCGGGTTCAGCGTTTTCGACTGCTGCGTCCGCCCGTTTCCGGGTCGTGATGCTCCGCGCGTCGGTTCGCTTGGCGCAGCCTGCTTCGGCACATCGAGGCCGAGCCGTTCCCTCAAGCCCATATCACGCCTCCGTCTTCCGTCGGAACAACCTCGCGCCCTTGCCGTGCGACGTCTTGCCGCCCGAGCCGTTTTCAGCCTGCTCGTCCGCGTGCTTCGCGGCCGTGAAGCTCTCGGCTAGGCGGTCCAGGGCCGAAGCGATCTTCGATTTTGGAGCGCTCTGGTAGATGGGCAGCCCGCGGGCCGCCGCATCGATCGTCGCTTTGTAGTCGTTCGGGATCGTCGCCGTTACCGGCCGCTCGAGGACCTTCTCCAGGTCCGACAGCGTCAGGTCGCCTTTCGAGCCGTGCCGGTTGACGACGATCGACACCTTCTCCGGCGGATAGTTGAGACGCGTGAACACGTCCAGCGTTCGCTGGAGGCCGCGTACCGCCGGGAGGGTGAGGTGAGTGATCAATACGATCTCATCGGCGAAGTCGAGCACCGCCAGCGTGCGTTCGTTCAACGTGTGCTCGCAATCGACGACGGTATAGGCGAATTCTTGGGTGAGTCGCCGCAGCACCGAGACGATCCGCCGGCCGGTCAGTAGCTCGCCCTCGTCCGGCAGGTTCGGGTCGGCGCAGACACAGACACCTTCCTCGAACGCGTGGAGGTAACGGATCAGCTCGTGCCGCGAGAGGCTGTCGATTTCCTCCGCCAGGTCCTTGATCGTCCGTTCCGGCTTCATGTCGAGGAAAATCCGCACGTCACCGCCCATGACGACGAGGTCGACCAGGGCGACGCGGCGATCCTCTTGGGAACGCGCCAGAGCGAAGGCGGTGTTGACGGCCAGCGTCGTACCACCCATGCCGCCCTTGGCGGTGTAAACGGCGACGCACTTACCGTGTCTCGTGTCGCGACCCGTCTTGATTCGGATCCTCTCCAGCGCCTGGCCGAGTTCGATCGGCTGAACGGGCCGCACGAGGTACTCGATGGCCCCCGCCCTGATGGCGCGGAGAATCAGGTCAGGTATTGGCGCTGGCCCCGTGGCGATGATCGGGATCTCGGGCCTCAGCCGCTTCATCTCTTCGATTCGGCTGATCCCTGTGTCGTCCCCAGTATCTATCGGAACCACCGCGAGCCCGGAGCCACCGTTGTGCAGCACCTTGGTCACCTCGGGCCACGCGAGCGCCAGGATCTCCGTGTACTCGCGCTCCTCGAGCTTCTGGCGAATCACGTCCAGTTCTCTGCCCGAAGTCTCGAGAATGATTGCGCGACTGTTGGATTCTGACACTTTAATCACTCCTGCGCGTTAAGCTTCCGTTTGAGCGGAGACTCGAGTCGGCGAACCGGCTCGCGCCTACTGCGAGCCGCCCCCGCCTCCGGTCTTCGCTTTCGTCGTGTCGGCCGCCGCGGTCGAGTCCTGCACCTCTACGGTCTCCTCGCTCAACTTCGTGCCGCGGAAGACCTGCACCGTGGCCGTGGAAGGTTCTGTCACCACGGGCACAGGTGGAGGCGTCGGCTCGGGCTGCGGTTTCGGTGTCGGCCGCCGCCGGACGGGCGCGGGACGGTAGTTCTTCGCCGCGGCCAGGACGTCCCTGAACGTGGCGCCGTCGGTCTCGAGGCTGTCCGAATCGGCGTAGCCGCGCAGCGCTAGCTGCAGAACGCCTTCCTGCATCGCGACCGCCAGCAGCTCCGCCTCCTTCGGCGAGACCTCGAGCGTGACCGTGCTTGCCGTGATCGGCTTACCGTTGGCGTCACGCGTCAGGTGCTGTCCGGCCGTCAGGACCCGCATGTTCTGCAGGAAGACCTTCGCGGTTTGCATCTGCTGGCCCTGTTTCGGGCGGATCGTGACGAGCACGTCGACCCGGCTGTTGGGGACGATGAAGCCGTTGACCCCAACGTGGTCGTTCACTGGGATGGCCATGGCCCGCATTCCGGGCTGGATCTTGACCTCCAGGCCGGCCGACGAACCGATCGGCGCGAGCTTGTTCTCCATCACGGGCTCGCCAGCGAAGATCGGCATCATGGTGACGCGGCCCAGGAGCGAGTCCACATCCAGGAAGGCCCCCGCCGGCACTGCTTCGGCCGTGAAGCGCTTCGCTTTCAAATCGGTCTCGGCGAGAGACCTGCCTTCGGCGATGTCCTCGGCAGCGACGACGACTTCCACCGTCTCGATCTTATCACCCACGGTGATCGCCCGTTCTTGAATCACGAGCTTGTAGACGCTGAAGGCCGCCACGCCGCCGATCAGCAGTGCGCTGAGGAAGACGCCGGTAAATCCTTTTTCGTTCATCTGAGCTATCCCCGGTAAAGCGTTGCGGTTCGATCTAAGTTGCCGCTCGTTCCCACCGTAAGGTGGCCTGCCGTGTGATATCGACCGGCCCGAACGGTAGAGCGATGAAATCGAAGTTGTACTCGCGAATTCGCACCGTCACGCTTTGACCGTCGAATTCGACATCGATCTGCGCGTCGGAGACGGGCGCGCCACCGAAGGTGACGGCGAACTGCTTGACCACGTCTCGAATTTCGCCCGCGCGTGTCACGGGATCGTCCAGCGCGGCGCCGTAGCGCGCACCTTCCCGCGCCGCGGCAGCAAGGTCGTGAATCGTGTAGAAGGCTCGGCCGAAGTCGATGACCGCGAAGACCAATAAGAAAAAGATTGGCGCGATCAAACCGAACTCGACGGCCACGGAGCCTCGCCGATTACGGATCCTACTCATGACAAACCTCCCAACAGGTCGAAGCTCAGGAGCTCAAACGCCACACCGATCGCCAGAGCGACGGCATAGGGTAGGGTACTGACCTTCGGCGACGCCGCGCTGGCGATACCTCCGCGCGAATGGCGCGCCGTCTTCAATAACACCCAGCTGCCCAGGAAACCGTGATAGCGCAGCAACATGAGCAGCGCCATCAGGCCGCCGGCCAGCCCGGCATATAGAGATGCTCGCAGAACGCCCAGCGGACCCAGCCATACTCCAACCGCGGCAGCGAGCTTTACGTCCGCTCCGCCAGCCATGCGGAGCAGATAAGGAAGAAGCCAAATAACAAAGCCAGCCAGCAGGCCCGTCACCGCGGTTAACAGCGCGGTGCCCAGCGGCTGGAGGAACAGGTTGACTACCAGGCCCATGGCGGCCAGGACCAGCGGTAAGAGGTTGGGGATGCGGCGCTGGTGTAGATCCCACACC
>JASFLD010000102.1:0-10293 GCA_050118275.1 Gemmatimonadales bacterium | reverse complement strand
GGCAACGCGCGACTGCAAAAACTCACCGCCGAGACCCAGCTGGCCACCGCCGAGGCGAACCTGGCCCGGCTGATCGGCGTCGAGGGTAGCGTGAAGGCGATCCGCGAGGACCGGCTTCTGGCCGTGGCCGAGATCGACACCACGACGCTCCGGCGGGAAGCGTTGGCTCAGTCACCCGCCGTCTACCAGGCCGACGCCCAGGAGCGGGCGGCGCAAGCTCAATACAACGCGTCGTTCGGTCAGTACCTGCCGCGTGTTACGGCTTCCTACTCGCGGTCCTGGGCCGGCAGCGAGTTCCTCAATTGGAACGCCAGTTGGTCGGCGCGCATCTCGGCCTCCTGGCCGCTGTTCAACGGCTTCACCCGCGAGCTCAATCGCACCCGCAGCGCCGTCACTCGCGACAACGCCCGCGCCCAGGCGGAAGACACGCGCCGGCAGGTGAACGCCCAGCTGACGCAGCAACTGGCTTCGTTGGCGGCGGCTCAGACACGACTCGAGATCGCCCTGGCGAGCCGGGCCGCCTCGGATGAGGATTTGCGCGTGCAGCAGGAGCGGTATCGTCTCGGTGCCGCCACCATCCTGGACGTGCTGACATCGCAGATCAATCTCGATCAGGCCGAGGTGGACGTGATCCAGGCGCGTCTCGATTACCTGGTCGCCAAAGCGCAGATCGAGGCGATCGTTGGGCGGGAGTTGTGATGATCGTCAACCTGTTCGAAGAGCCGAATAGCCCGGTACGAAGAATCCGGGTGTTGATAGAAACCGAATCAGTAGTGAGCGAGAGAAACCGATGAAGCGAATAGGAATCGTAGCGTTGGTCGTGATCGTCGTCGGCGTCGTCGCCGCCTTCCTGCTCCACAACGGAGAAGAGGTCGTGGCGCCGGTCTATCGTATGGTGGCGGTGACGCCACGCGACATAGTCGTCTCGGCCAGCGCCGCCGGCGCGATCGAACCGATCACCACGGTCGAGGTGAAGTCGAAGGCCTCGGGCGAGATCTTCGAGATCAGGGTCGAGACGGGCGACAGCGTGCAAGCCGGTGACCTGCTGGTCAGGGTCGACCCCCGCGTCCCGCAGAACACTTTGCGACAAGCGCAGGCGGACCTGCGATTGGCGGAAGCGCAACTCGAGAACGCGCAGGCGAAGCTGCGCCGCTCGGAAGAGCTTCACAAGACACAGTCGATCACCGACCAGGAGTACGAGGACTCGCGCCTCGCCGTCGCCAGCGCGCAAGCCCAGTTGGTACGCGCGCAACGGTCGCTGGAGGACGCGCGCATCTCCGCCGAGGACACCGAGGTCAAGGCGCCCATCTCCGGCGTGATCATCCTGAAGAACGTCGAGGTCGGCACCGTCATTTCGTCGGCGACCCGCGAGGTGGGCGGTGGTACCGTGCTGCTGCAGATGGCGAACCTCGACACGGTTCAGGTCCGCGCCCTGGTGGACGAGACCGACATCGGCAAGATCAAACCCGGCCTGGATGTGACGACAAGGGTGGACGCTTATCCCAATCGTCCGTTCAACGGCAATGTGCTGAAAATCGAGCCGCAGGCCACAGTGCTGCAGAACGTCACCATGTTCCCCGTGCTGATCCGGATACCGAACACCGAGGGGCTGCTCAAGCCCGGCATGAACGCCGAGGTCGAGGTACACGTCGGCGAGCGTCGCGGTGTGCTGGCCGTGCCCAATGCCGCGTTGCGGACCGACCAGGACGTCGCCTCGGCGGCCGAAGTCCTGGGACTCGATCCCGAGGCCGTGGCCGAGCAGGTGGCCGCCGCGCGGAACGCCGCCAAACAGGGCAGCGAAGCGGCAGCGACGGACGGTGACGTAGCGTCGGCCCGCGAGACGATTACCTGGCGCGGCCAGGAGATCACGCTGCCCGAGGGCGTCAGCGCCGAGGACGTCCGCGCCCTGCAGGCCAAGTTCCAGGGCGCCAGCGACCCGCGCTCGGTCTTCCAGTCGCTCACGCCCCAGGAGCGAGCGCTGAGGCGCCAAATCCGTGAGGCGATGGGCGGACCCGGCCGACCCGGTGGTCCCGGCGGCCCGGGCGGAGCCATGCAGGAACGCAGCACCACCGACATCGCGCTGCTGGGCGGGGACTACATCGTCTTCGTGAAACGCGGGGTGGTCATCAAGCCCGTACCGGTCCACACCGGTCTGACCGACCTGGATTATTCGGAGGTCGTCTCGGGGCTGGCGGAAGGCGACACCGTCCTGGTGCTGCCCAGCGCCAGCCTGCTGGCCAGCCAGCGCGAGTTCCAGGAGCGGATCGCCAATCGGGTCGGTGGCATACCCGGCGTACAACGACGCTAGGACGATCGTGCGCGTCTAAGAGAACAGGATAGGCACTATGCTTTTCGGTGAAGTCATCAAGGTAGCGCTCAGCGCGATCCGGGCGAACAAGCTTCGTTCGTTCCTGACCATGCTGGGCATCGTGATCGGGGTCGGCGCGGTCATCACCATGGTCGCGCTGGGTACCGGGGCACAGAAGGCGGTGCAGGACCAGATCCAGTCGCTGGGCACCAACCTGCTGTCCATCTACTCGGGCCAGGATTGGCACCGCGGCGTCGCCAGCGCGGAACGGGTCAGCCTGACCACCGACGATGCCATAGCGCTCAGCCGGGCACGCACGCTGGCCGCCGTGGTCCCCGAACTACGGCGCGACTTTCAGGTGGAGTACGGAAACCGGAACATCAACGTCACGATCATGGGGACCGTCCCCGAGTTCGTGCCCGTCAACAACTACGCGGTCGCGTCGGGCCGACTGTTCACGGCCGGCGACGGCATCTCGCGCAAGCGGGTCGCCGTACTCGGTTACGCCATCCCCGAGATGCTCGGAGCGAACGGCGCCGCGATGATCGGCCAGCAGATCCTCATCCGTGGCATCCCATTCGAGATCGTCGGCGTGCTGAGAGAGAAGGGTACCTCCAGCGGTTGGCGTAACCCCGACGAGCAGATCCTGATTCCGCTGCAGACCGCCCAGTACCGGATCTTCGGCAGCGACCGGGTCAACTCGATCACCGTACAGGTCGCCCATCCCGACTCGATGGCCATCGCGATGATCGAGATCGAGGGCATCATGCGTAGCGAGCACGGGATCGCGCCGGGACGGGACAACAACTTCCAGATCCGCGACCGCGCCGAGTTCCTCGAGACGTTCCAGGAAACCACGCAGACCTTCACTTTCCTGCTGGGCGCCATCGCGGCGGTGAGCCTGCTGGTCGGCGGCATCGGCATCATGAACATCATGCTCGTCTCGGTCTCCGAGCGCACCCGCGAGATCGGCGTCCGCAAGGCGCTGGGCGCCACCAAGCGGAACATCCTCATGCAGTTCCTCATCGAGGCGCTGGTGCTCTGTCTGATGGGCGGCCTGGTGGGAATCCTGGCCGGTTCCGGTGGCGCCGTGGCGCTGTCGAGGCTGGCCAACTGGAACACCTACGTCTCGCCCCAGGCCGTGCTGATCGCGGTCGTTTTCAGCGCCGCGGTCGGGGTATTCTTCGGGATCTGGCCCGCGCGCCGGGCGTCGCAGTTGGACCCGATAGTGTCATTGCGCTACGAATAGCCAGAAGGAGGCGCTACCCATGAAGTACATCAGAGCATTGTCGGCCATCGGCCTTCTCACGTTGTTCGCGGCTACGGCCTGGAGTCAAGAAACAAAGCAGACCGAGGCCGTCGATGTGACGGGGACCTGGGAGATCACCTCGGAGTCCCCCCGCGGCACGATGACCCGCAACGTCACCTTCGAGCAGCAGGGCGACCAGCTCACCGGCAGCATCGAGACCCGGAGCGGCTCGGTGCCGATCCAGCAGGGATCCATCGATGGGAACCAGATCTCCTTCACCGTCGTGTTCTCGAGGGGTGACAACAACTTCGAGATGACTTACACGGGGACCGTCGACGGCGACACCGCCATAGGCACCTTCCAGACGCCGCGCGGCGGAGGCCCCTGGACGGGACAGCGCGTCAAGAAAGAGCCTTGAGCTGACGAGCGGGATCGACAGCCGCTTTCGAACCAGCGACGGACCCGTGGATCAACTCGCTCGAAAGCTCGGCCTCTTTCCCGCCACCAACATCGTCATCGCCAACATGATCGGGGCCGGAATCTTCACGACTTCCGGCCTCTTGTTACAGCAACTGGACAGCCCGCTGCTGATGCTCGCCCTCTGGCTGGCGGGCGGCATCCTGGCCGTTTGCGGAGCCCTGTGCTACGGCGAGCTGGGCGCCGCCATGCCGCGGGCCGGCGGCGAGTACGTGTACCTCGGAGAGCTTTATCACCCCGCCCTCGGCTTCCTGACCGGCTGGGTGTCGTTCTTCGTCGGGTTCTCCGCTCCCCTGGCCGCCTCGTCGTTGGGCTTCAGCGAGTACCTGGGCAGCGCCTTCCCCGCTCTGATCGACTGGGGCGACCCCGAATTACTGAAAAAAGGTCTTTCCGTCGCCGTCCTCCTGGCCCTCGCCGCCGTCCATTTGAGGGGGATCGAGATCGGCGCGCTGGTTCAGAACTTCCTGACGGCGGGCAAGGTCCTGCTCATCGTCGCTCTCGTCGTCGCCGGATTCTGGCTGGGCCGCGGCAGCCTGGCCCAACTGACCGCGCCGCCCGCATTGCAGACCGACGCCGGCGGCTGGAAGACCATCGGGCTGTCGCTGATGTGGATCATGTTCGCCTACAGCGGCTGGAACGCCTCGGGCTATATCGGCTCGGAGATCAGCAACCCGCGCCGGAATCTGCCGCTATCGCTCATCACCGGGACCGGCATCGTCATCCTGCTCTACCTTGGCCTGAACCTGCTCTACGTCTACGCGGTACCCGCCGACGACTTGAAAGGTGTGATCGCCGTTGGAGGGCTGACGGCCGCCCGGTTGTTCGGCGGCCCGGCCGAGACCTTCATCTCCGCCCTGATCGCTTTCGCGCTTCTCTCTTCGATCAGCGCTCTCATCATCCTCGGCCCGCGGGTTTACTACGCCATGGCCAAAGACGGGTACTTCTTCAAGCTGTTCTCCGAGGTCCATCCCGTTTTCCGGGTACCGTCGCGCTCGATCGTTCTGCAGTGCTTGATCGCCGCCGTCATGGTGATGTCGGGGACCTTCGATCAGATCCTGACCTACATGGGGTTCTGCCTGGGTATATTCCCTATCTTCGCCGTGGTCGGAGTCTTCAAGTTGAGAAGCTCGAGGGCCGGAGCTCACCGGATGCCCGCGTTCCCTATCCCGCCGCTCGTCTTCGCCGCCGCCAGCGTGCTGATCCTGATCCTGGCCTACTTCGAGCGGCCGGTCGAGTCCACCATCGCCCTGGCGACCGTCGCTCTGGGCATACCTTTCTACGTCTTCTTCCGTCGCTCCCGGCGGAACATCGAAATGACCAACGGAATTACCAACAATCGAATGACCAATACCGAATGACCAATACCGAATGACCAATGAGACCTGATCCAAGATCGATGCCCAACCCTCCGATATTTCGTAATTCGATATTCGCTATTCGCGCTATTCGATATTCGAAAAGCGTCACAGTTCTCTGGACCGCTCTCGCCGCTTGTGCCGTCATCACCGCGCCGGACTGTCATGCGCAGAACGCTACGTCTCAGGAAGAGTTGGATGCCAGGGTACGCCGCTTCCTCGAGGACAGCCGCTACTCGTGGCACGACATGAACGTGCCGGCCGTCGACGGCCAACTGCTCTACGACCTGGTCGTGCAGAACGGCTACACGCGGGCGTTGGAGGTCGGCACGTCAACGGGCCACTCGGCCATTTGGATCGCCTGGGCGCTCAGCAAGACCGGCGGCAAGCTGATCACGATCGAGATCGACGAACGACGCTACAACCAGGCGCTCGAGAACTTCGCCGCGGCGGGCCTGAGCGATTATATCGATGCCCGGCTGGCCGACGCCCACGAGTTGGTCCCGCGCCTCGAGGGGCCGTTCGACTTCATCTTCGTCGACGCGGACAAGGACTGGTATACACGCTACTTCGAGGCCCTGTACCCGAAGCTGGAGGTCGGCGGCTGTTTCACCGCCCACAACGTCTCGGGACGCCGCCACGGATGGGTGCGTGAGTTCCTCGCCGCGCTGGAGAATACGCCCGGCCTCGAGACCGAGATCGTGCGCGGCGGCGGCGCGGGAGTGTCGGTGAGCTACAAGCGAGGGTTCGAATGACGAACATCGAACAGCCACTATCGAATGATGAGGGAATTCTCCTTATAAGGTCGACGTCCGATCATCCGATCTCGGCATCCGATCTTTCATCATTCGATATTCCTTGTTCGATATTCGATATTCATCTCCGCTCCGCGTCCGGCGGCGGAAACCCTTTCATGGTCTTGCCGACGACTCGACCGATGTACTCGTCGAGCTGCTCCGGACGCGGCATGTCATAGAACGCTCCCTCCGCCCAACCGCGCCAGATCAGTTCGCGCGTCCGCGCATCCACCACATCGACGACCAGCGTGCCCGGAGCGAGACCGTCCAGGGCTGCCGGCGACGAATAGCCATAGCCGCCCGCGGAGTGGTAGTAGCCCCGGTGGTACGCCGAACCCCAGCCGTAACCCGGGTAGCCGTAAAGCGGGAAAGCGAAGGCGAAGTACGGATAGCCGAATCCCCAGGCGTAGGGATAACCGAAATGAGCATACGGATAGCCGAAGGAGCCATAGGGATACCCGAAATAGGGATACCGATACCCGTATCCGTACGGTCGGCCGAAACCGAACCCGAATCCGACCGATACCTGCACCGGGGTACGATGTGCGCCGCGCCCGTACGCCGCGCCCGCTCGACCGCTCGAATCCGCTCCACGCTCGGGCACCACCGGGTACACCGAGACGAGAAGATCCGGTTCGGCCGCCGGGCTCAACTCGAACCCGCGCCGCGCCATCTCGCCCTCCACCGCACGCTGCAGCCGCCGCTCGAGGAACGGGTTGATCCGTTCCAGAGCCGCCTGCTCGTCCTCGCTGGGCAAAATCCAGTCGTAGGTTCTGTAGTCGGAGAAGCTGGCCTGCGGATCGAAGTCTTCCGAGTACCTGACGGTGGAGCAGCCTGCCACCGACAAGAGAGTCGCCGCCACTGTCAAACGAAGCTGCCAGCCGTTCATACTTCCAGTCCTTCCCGCGGTTCGCTCACCCTCCAGCGTAGTCCTGTGCCGGTGTCAATACACCGTCGCTGGGGATCCAGATCCCTACAATACGACATCCCGGCGGCGGGATCCGTTAAGCGCGCCCCGGCCCGTGCCGACGGCATGTCCGTCCCGGTGACGCACTAGTACCGGGTACCTCTGCAACCGCGCCACCGTTAGCGTAGTTCACACGCAACCGAGCACGATAGCGCTGGACCACTCGAGCGCGTCCCGCTTCATCACCCCTCGCTCCTCCTCTCCGCCGAATCGAAAGCTTGACCCCGCCTCCAGCGACCGCCACCATACAGGTAGACATCAACATCGCAGGAGGTTCCCATGACCCCATCAGCGCGGCTCCCGAGGCTGCTCGCCTTCGGCACGTTGGCGGGAACGTTCGCCTGCGGCGGCGCCCCCAAGGTGCAGGAGCTGGAGCAGGCGCCCGTCGGCAGCGAGGTGGTCGTCGAACGCAGCGACGGCGATCGGCCCGACTGGGTCATCGACCCGCCGAAGACTAGGGACGGCTACAAGTTCTTCTCCGGCGGCGAGGAGGGCTACAGCGACTACGCCCTCGGCCTGCGAATGGCCAAGGCGGAAGCGATGCAGGAGATGGGCGAGAGCGTGATGAGCATCTGGAGCTCGCTACTGCAGGCCAGCCAGGTGGGCGGCAAGGATCGTCTCGACGAGTACGCCCGCAACTTCCAGGAACTGGCCGTCAAGGAGATCAGCCTGAGCGGCGCCGAGACCGAGGAACGCTACTATGAGAAGGTCGCGGTGAAGACGGCATACGGCGTCGACTACCGCTACAACTCCTTCGTGTTGCTCAAGGTGCCCGAACAGGAATACAAGATGGCACAGGCGCGGGCGCTCGAGCAGCTGAAGAAGCGGGCCCGGGACAGCGGCGACACCGACGCCGAGGAGTTCATCGACGAGGCGATCCGGAGGCTGGGCGAGATCCAGGGGTGAACCGCTGGGCATTAGCCTGCGCGGTCTTTCCGGCCATCGTCGCCTGCGGTAGCAGCAGCAAGGTCATCGAGAGTTCGGCTCCCGAGCGACCGACCTGGGTGGAATCGGCACCCGCTTCGCGGGATGAGCTGTACTTCGTCGGTACCTGCACTGACTTGCCTTCGTATCAGGAAGCGCTTCGCTGTGCCCGCTCCGAGGCGCTGGCCGATGTCGCCGCTTGGGTCGGCGCGCGCCTATCGGCTTCCGCCTACAGCGCCAGCAGCGAGTCGATGCGCTCGAGCGGCACCATGGTCTACTACGACAGTGAGATGTTCCTGGCCGACGCCCGACGCACCGCCACCTACCACGAAGTCCGACAGGAGGGTTGGGGGCGCTCCTACAGGGTTAGCGTTCTGCTCACCTATCCACGCGCGGAGGCGGAACGCGAGCGGGCGCGCATCGGGAAGACGACGGACCGCTCCGACCGCCTCGTCCTGACGGCGCCGGCAACCGTCCGCGGTCTGGCCGACGAAGGGCGCTGGGGCCAGGCGATGCAGCACATCCTCGATGTCGCCGACGACGTCGCCCTTCCCCGCAACCTGAACCGCACCCGCCACATCGATCGGCTGGCGGTCCTGGTGGGAGAGCTCGTCGCGCCGCTGCGCTTGTCCGGATCGCCTCACGACGCGCGCGTCGAAGCTCTGGCGATCTTCGGAGACACGCCGGCCGCCGGCGTGCCACTGGAATGTAGCTACGCCGGCATTACAATCGGCGCCGTAACCTCGATGGACGGACGCGCTGCCTGCACCGCCGACGAATGGGCTGCGGCGCGGATGGCGCGCGTGACGCTTCGGCCCGACATCGCGGCCTACATCGCAGCGCTGCCGGCCCAAGCCGGAGCCCTGGCATCCGCGTTGGGAGCGCTGCTCGATCACTCCATCGTGCTGGAGATCGGGACCGCACCCGACATGACAGCGGCGCTGAGCGCGGACCCCGGCTGCGAGGCCGCGCTCTCGGAACTGCGACGCCGTCTGTTGATCGCCGGCGTGCGTCTCGTCGAAGACGCCGAACAGCGTTTGCACCTCACC
This sequence comes from Gemmatimonadales bacterium, assembly GCA_050118275.1. Classification (GTDB taxonomy): domain Bacteria; phylum Gemmatimonadota; class Gemmatimonadetes; order Palauibacterales; family KS3-K002; genus JASFMO01. Next base: position 1,167 of record JASFLD010000102.1, on the reverse strand, counting down.
TGCGAGGTGCGAAGCGGCGGGCAGGCGGGCACGCTAAGCACCGCCACCGCCCGTGGCGCGGTGTTTCTCACCGCCGACGGAACGAGCGTCCCGACCGGATCCAGCGAGGCACGTGGATTGGGCGCCACACCGTCGGCGTCTCGGGACGAGGCGCTACTGCGGCTAGGTGGCGGTTTGGCGAATTCGGTCCTCGAACTGCTGCGCCGTCGGGCGGCGGACCGGAGGTCCTAGAATGCCGCCGCTATCGACACGCCGCCTCGCCTGTTGCGCCCTGCTGGGACTGTCGCTGGCCGGGAGCGCCGGAGCGCAACAGGCGGAACCGAACCGTGAGGCGCTGGACGGCCACATGGCGCGGCTCGTTGCCGAAATGCGCGCCGATGTCCCGGACCTCGACATATACGAGCCGCTGGTGGTGCTCCGCGTCGTGCACGACGAGCGCGGCTACCGCGTGCAAGTCAGCGATCTCTTGGAGCGCCGCCTGACCGAAGCACTCGCCGCGCAGGGTGTACGCGTCATCGACCCCATGGTCCGCCAGCGGATCCTCGATGAACTGGAGCAGTGCTACACCGGCGAAGCGCCGTTCTGCCGCGCCGCCGACGTCGTCGGTCGCTTCCAGACGGCCGGCGGCACCCTGCAGGGCTCGGTCCTACCCGTCAGAAACGACACCGAGTTCCGCGTCCGGCTGCTCGCGGGGGGCGGCGTGCAGCAACGCTCGCCCGGCGAGATCGTCGGTACCTGGAGCGTCACGATACCACCACCCTCCCTCGATCCCGTGAGCGATCTGCTGCCGGCGGCGGGCGCCATCGCCTATGGCCGGCCGCCCGGCGACTCCGTCCCACCGGAACGCCTGGGCCAGCTGCAGGTCGACGCCCGCACACAGGACGGCACACTGGCCTGGGTCCAGATCGACGAACGCGTCGTCGTTCCCGCCCCCGTAACTACGACGACGACGGCCGGACAACACCTGTTGACGGTGACGGCCGCCGGGCACCGTCCGTTCACCGGCTATGTCGATGTTCCACCGCAGGGTATGGTCAAGCGCGAGATCATCCTGGAACGGGGAGTCGGAACGGTTCGGGTCGTCTCCAACGCGACCAGCGCCGCGGTCGTCCTGGACGAGAAGCACGTCGGGACAACGCCCTGGCAGTCCACCGAGCTCGAGACGGG
>JASFLD010000101.1:0-10305 GCA_050118275.1 Gemmatimonadales bacterium | reverse complement strand
CTGAGTCCACCACCGCACCTGCCGTGGCGACCGTTCGAGGAGCGAGGCCATGTCGGACATCGTCTGGACACCCAGCACGGAATTGCTCGGCTCTGCCAACGTCGCGCACTTCATGCGCGACCACGGGATCGCGGATGTCGACTCCCTGCTGCAGCGATCCATCGACGAACAGGAGTGGTTTTGGGACGCCGTGGTCCGGTACATGGGAATCGACTTCGCTCAGCCCTATCATACTGTGCTCGACACGAGCCGCGGCATCCCATGGACCGACTGGTACATCGGCGGCAGGCTGAACATCGCGGCCAACTGTCTGGACCGTCACGTCCACGGCCAGGCGAGCGGACAGACGTGCCTGATCGCCGAGCGCGAGGATGGGACCGTCGCTCGGTTCTCGTTCGCCGAGCTGGCCGACGCCGTCGATCGCTGCGCCGCCGGCCTCGCCGCCCACGGGATCGACGCCGGTGACCGGGTAGGCGCCTACATGCCGATGACCGCGGAGGTGGTCGTTCAGCTGCTCGCCACGCTGAAACTCGGCGCGATCTTCATCCCCATCTTCAGCGGCTACGCCGCACCGGCAGTGGCCGAGCGTTTGCGCGACGCCGGGGCCAAGCTGCTGTTCACCGCGGATGCGACCGTACGTCGAGGCGGCCACATCCCGATCAAGGAGAGCGCCGATGCCGCCGTCGAAGACGCGCCCGGTGTCGCGACCCTAGTCGTCGTTCGCTACGGCGACTACACGATCCCCTGGACGGTCGGACGCGACGTCGAGTGGCAAGACCTGCTCAACAGAGGGACGACAGCCCGGGCGCGGATGGTGAGCTCGATGGACCCTGGACTCATCCTCTACACATCGGGCACCACGGGACGACCGAAGGGAACCGTTCACAGCCACGCCGGCACCCTCGTCCAGGTAGCCAAGGAAGTCGGTTTCGCCTTCGACGTGAGGCCCGGTGATCGCTTCTTCTGGCTGACCGACATCGGCTGGATGATGGGACCCTGGATGATCATCGGCGGGCTGTTCCACGGAGCGACGATCGTCCTCTACGACGGGGCCTTCGATTGGCCGCGGCCCGATCGCATCTGGGAGATGCTGGCTCGTCACAGTGTCACGGTCTTCGGCATCTCTCCCACGGCCATTCGGCTGGCCATGCGGGTCGGGACCGAGCACGTCAGGCGTCACGATCTCTCGCGGCTACGCGTTCTCGGTTCCACCGGCGAGCCTTGGGACGAAGCCTCCTGGCTATGGTACTTCGAGCAGGTCGGCGGCCGCCGCTGCCCGATCATCAACATCTCCGGCGGCACCGACATCATCGGTTGTTTCTTGTCACCGTTGCCGCTCCATCCGCTGAAGCCGTGCACATTGGTGGGGCCGGGACTGGGGATGGCAGTCGACGTCTGGAACGAGGAAGGCCATCCGGTCCGCGGCGAAGTCGGATACCTGGTGGCGACGCGGCCCGCGCCTTCGATGACGCGCGGGCTGTGGAACGATCCGCAGCGCTATCTCGAGAGCTACTGGTCGACGTGGGCTGACGTGTGGAACCACGGCGACTGGGCGGTGGTCGACGAGGACGGCTACTGGTTCTTACACGGCCGCGCCGACGACACGCTGAAGGTCGCCGGTCGCCGCATCGGACCCGCAGAGATCGAGGGCGCGCTAATCGCGACGGGCACAGTGAGCGAAGCCGCGGCGGTGGGTGTGCCCCACGAGATCAAGGGTGAGGCGATCGTCTGCTTCGTGGTGTTGCGCCCCGAGCAGGAACCCTCTGAGGGACTACGGGGAAGGCTGGCCCAGGCTGTGGTCGACCGGCTCGGGAAGATAGACCGACCCGAGAGAGTGCTGTTTGTCACCGACCTGCCCAAGACGCGGAGCGCCAAGATCCTCAGGCGTTTGGTGCGTCAGAAGTACCTCGGTGATGCGTTGGGAGACCTTTCATCGGTGCAGAATCCCGAGGCGCTGGATGCGATCGCGCGAGCGCAGTGAAGCTCTCGAGACAGCCGCTAGCCTAGCTCAGTTGTCCCAGCGCCTCGCGCGCGGCGCGTGCACCGGCGACGATCTGCTCGTCAGGAGTCGCGAACGAGATCCGCAGGAAACCATCCTGCATGAACGCACCACCCGACGCCGTGACTACGCCCGCGGAGCGAAGCAGATAGTCTGCCAGATGATCGGACGATTCGATCACTTCGCCTCCCGGGGTCCGCTTGCCGAACGTTTGGCGCACGTCCCAGAAGGAATAGAAGCTGGCCGCCGTAGGCCATACGTCGACGTTCGGAAGGTCACGAGTCTCGGACTGTAAGAGATCCCGTTTTCCCTGTAGGTCCCGCTTCAGCTCGGGGTCATACCTGGTGGTCGTCGCCGCCAGCGCCGAGAGCTGGGTGGGCACGGCGGGGCCGGCGGTGTAGTGGCTCTGCAAGTTGATCATCGCTCGCGTGACGTCGGCCGGCCCCACCGACCAGCCGATGCGCAGGCCCCCCGTACGCCGGAAGTTCTTCGACAGGCCGTCCACCTGAATCAGCCACGGTATCGTCTCTTCATCGACCCGTGGTTCCGGATAGTCCTTGCCATCAAAGACGATCCGCCAGTACAACCGGTCCACCACGAAGTAGGCGCGATACTCCAAGCACACCTGCAGCAGCGCCTCGATTTCCTCGGCCGCGTACAATTGGCCCGTCGGGTTCACCGGACTGTTCAACAAGAACAGCTTGGCATGGGGCCGCATCTTGAAGTTCCGCCGCAGGTCGTCCGGCGTGACCTTCAGACGCCTCTCGATTCCGTCGATCGGCAATACCATGATCGGGCTCGCGTAGGCCGCGATCGCCAGCGGCTGATAGCTCACCCAAGGCGCCGCATCGAACAGCACCGCGTCGGCAGGATTGCAGACGGCCAGGAAGATGTTGAACAGGCTTTGCTTCGCTCCCGCCGTGATGACCACGTTATCGCGATCGTAGTGGTTCGCCAGACCCAGCCAATCGAGGACCGCGGCCCGTAGCTCGGGGATCCCGGCGGGATCGGCGTACATCGTCTTGCCCTCGCGGTAAGCACGCTCGCCCGCCTCCCGAATGTGCGGGGCCAGATCGCCTTTGGTTTCGCCCAGGCCGAAGTCGTAGACGGACAGGCCCTGCGCGACTCGCTCGCTGACTAGCTGCTTGAGGTGCAGGGTTATCGAGGGACGGAACTTGCCAAGCTTCGCCGAGATACGGTCGCATTCGTGCACGGAAACCTCCCCAACAAACATCAAAACAGGCCGGCGCTCCGGGCGACAATACGCCCGCAACCGAGCGGTCGTCAAACATCGAGGGGGACGTGGCGAAGCGCGGGAGGAGGGCCGCTCAACGGCCCGAACACCGCAGCGGGACGATCATGTAAGCTATCATGTAACCGCCCGACACCCCCACACTATCAGGTAGCTATCATGTAGCGATCACGCGAGAAACCGACGGACGACGCACGACGTAGGGAGGCTTGCGTTGGCAGTTGGGATCCTAAAATGACGAAAAAGGTAGAATCGCATGTTATTCAAGATTTTCTCGCACTCTTCGGCTCTGGTGCTCGCGGCCGCCGCTCTCACGGCGAGCGCGCCCAGCGTCTTCACCTTCCATGGCTCGCTGGACGATTCCCCGGTGGTCGAGGCGATGGTCGAGTCTCAGATTGCCGCCGGTGACGGCTTCCTGCGAAGCGCACAATTCGGCGCGGCCGTGCAGGCCTACGAGGTTGCCGCCACCTTGGATCGGGCGCGTGGCGAACTGCCGGTCGAGGCGTTGCGACGGGTCGCTAACGCGCGATTCTATCAGGGAGACTTCGAGGGAGCCGCCGAGACACTCGTCGGACTGGCCGACGAGGCGGCGGCGGCCACGGCGTCACAAACCGAGTTCTGGGCTTGTCTGGACGCCGCCACCATGGATCGTCTTGCGGGCGACCGCGAGGGGCTGGAGCGATCGGTCACCCGCGCCCAGATACTACTCGACTCCGCCGCGTTCTCGGACGGCGAGCGCGATGAAGTCATCCGCACCGTGATGCACAGTGACCTCAAGGTCTTCGCGCCGCACCTGACCTCCTGGTAGGGTTTCGAAAAGGCTGACCGGAGCTTACCCGCTCCGGTCAGCTCTCACCTCGGATCGACCCCAGACACGTCCAGTCCTCAGACCCCGTCACAGCCTCCGAACGTAGACACATGATCGAGACGGCGTCACCGCCCATTTGTCTCCTTCATCGTGGAGTCGCCTGAGGCACGTTGCACAAGCGCCGGCGGCTCTCTGCTTGCCCCTCTTCGGTGCTGCGAGCTTCAGCGCTTGCCAATCCGGGCTCACCTACCGGGCAGTCATGCCGGGTCCATCCAGCTCTTCGATAGTCGCGGTTGAAGGCGGGCCCAGCCTGCGCAAGACGCTGGCGGCAGCCTCCGCTTCCCTCATCACGCGCAAGAGATTGCCGCCGGCCAGCATCGCCAAATCCTCCTCGCTCCAACCGCGACGCGACAGCTCGGCGAACAGGTTCGGGAACTTCGAGACGTCCTCCAGTCCCGCGGGCCCGCGGCTGATCCCGTCGAAATCGCTTCCGATACCCACATGCTCGATCCCCGCCACGTCTCGGACATGCTCGACATGGTCGGCGACATCCGCCAGCGTTGCCCGCGGCTGCGGCTGCTTCTCACGCTCTTCCGGCGGCAGGTCGTACCACTCCATCGACGCGTTGTTCACGAAAGGCTCGACGAAGCAGACCATCACCACGCCACCATTTTGAGGTAAGCGCCGCAACACGTCGTCCGGTACATTCCGTGGGTGGGGTGTGAGGGCACGGGCGGCGGAATGGGAGAAGATGACCGGCGCCTCGGCCACGTCGAGCACGTCGTGCATCGTCTCTGCTGAGACGTGGGACAAGTCGACCAGCATCCCCATACGGTTCATCTCCCGCACTACTTCCTCACCAAAGCGGGTGAGTCCGTGATGCCGAGCGGTGTCCGTAGCTGAGTCGGCCCAGTCAATGGTGTTTGAGTGGGTCAATGTCATGTAACGGGCACCGGCCTGGTAGAAAGCCCGCAGAGCGCCCAACGAGTTCTCGATGGCGTGTCCGCCCTCCATGCCCAGCAGCGACGCGATGCGGCCGGACCCGAAGGCGCGCTCGATGTCTGAGGCGGAGTAGGCCGGCTGGAAGACGTCCGGGTACATAGCGATCATCCGATGGGCGATGTCGATCTCCTCCAACTGGACCCTGGCCGCCCCCTCCTCGACCGCCTCGTACGGCACATAGACGGACCAGAACTGGGCCCCGACCATGCCCTCGCGCAGTCGAGCGATATCGGTTTGGCCCGGGGTATGGGAGCGTAGATCGTACGCGGCCACGTCTCTCGGAGCCTGCTCGTACTCGCGGATCGCCCAGGGAAGATCGTTGTGTCCGTCGATGAGTGGCACTCGATTCAGAACGCGTCTTGCGATCTCCTGATGGACGTCCTGAGCCGGAAGCTGGGTGGCACCGGCCCACAATAGCGCCGCGATGAGGGGAACGACCATTCTCTTCAGCATCTCGGTTCGCCTCCAGTACCGATTTGTCGGGTAACATGTCGGGCTCGGGGATCGCCACAAGTAATACGGAAGCCGCGCGGGTTGCAAGCGCCCCGGGCGACCGAGATCGTCACGCCCCTCGTTGCGCCTGTCCCTAGAGCGGCGCTTGACGGGCTTGGGATGCGACGCTACTTTCGTTTGCTACATAGATAGATGACACACATATAACCGTCCGGAGCGCCGACCATGTCGAACCCTCGTAATCTCAGCCTCACCGCACTCTCGGTCCTCCAGGCCGTCGCCCACGGCTACCGCTACGGCTTCGACATCATGGACGCCACCGGCATTCCCAGCGGCACCGTCTATCCCGCGCTCAATCGGCTCGAGCGCAATGGGCTGCTGAGATCCCGCTGGGAAGCGGCGTCCGTCGCTCACGTCGAAAAACGTCCCCCGCGCCGCTACTACAGCATCACCGCCGCCGGCGCAGATGTCCTCCTCGAGGCGCTCGCTCTGCTGCGGCAATTGGAGCGCTCGCCCGGTCCCGGCTTGGGAGTCAGCCCGCGGCCGGCCGAAGGCTGACCCAAAGCGCTCGTCGCCCTCTTGCTCGATCGCCTTCTCTTCCGTCTCTCGTTGGCTCTCGTCGCCGCCGTCCGCGTCCTGGCGCCGCGGCCGGAACGATCCGACTGGCTCCTCGAATGGCAGGGCGAGCTGTGGTCTCGACGTTCCGTAGGGACACCGCCGGTACGCGGCGCGGGATCCGGCGCCGCCCTACTCTTCCGCTCCCTCGGTGCCATACCGCACGCGCTCTGGCTCCGAGCCCAGGAATGGAGACTCGAAATGCTGATCCAAGACCTGAAGTTCGCCCTCCGCTCTCACCTCAGGAATCCCGGCCTGGCCGCGGTGGCCATCCTGACGCTTGGCATCGGAGTTGGCGCGGTGACTCTGGTTTTCGGTATGGTGAACTCGGTGCTGCTGAAGCCGTATCCATTCGCCGACGCCCAGCGCATCTACTTCGTCAACAACAGCGACGTCGAGCGACCCGGGGTCCCGCTTCCTCTGTCCTACCCCGATTTCCACGACGTGCGCGAGGCAGTCACCTCGCTGGAAGCGATAGCGGTCTACGATTGGGAGCCGTTCAATCTGCGCCGTGAAGACGAGACGCTCTGGGTGGAGGCCGGTCAGGTGTCGGCCGGATTCTTTCACGTGTTGGGGGTGGAGCCGGTCCTCGGGCGGACGTTCAGGCCGGAGGACGACCGGCCCGGCTCCGACCCGACCGCCATCGTGAGCGACGGCTTGTGGCGGAGCGAGCTGGGCGGCGACTCCACGATCGTGGGCAAGTCGATCGTCCTCGACGGCGAACCGTACACTGTCATCGGCGTCGTGCCGGCAGCCACGGCGTACCCCTCCGGCGCCCGGCTCTGGGTCCCGCTGCGAGGCGACCCGAACCGGTGGCCTCGGGATCAGCACTGGCTGGGGACGCTGGCACGGCTGAAGTCCGATGTGACGCCTGAACGCGCGCGAGCCGAACTGACGGCCATCGCCCGGCGGCTGGAGGAGCAGCACCCGGATACGAATGAAGGCCGGTCCCTCATTCTCACCGAGCTACGGACGGTGCTGGTCGGCGACGCCGGTGCGCTCTTCCTCACCCTGTTGGGCGCCGTGGGCTTCTTGCTGCTGATCGTCTGCGCCAACGTCGCCAACCTGTTGCTGGCCCGGGCCACCGGCCGCGAGCGCGAAATGGGCGTGCGGGCCGCGCTAGGTGCCAGCCGCACACGGTTGACGCGCCAGTTGCTGACGGAGAGCGGACTGCTGGCGGCCGGCGGCTGCGGACTAGGAATCGCGCTGGCGTTCATCGGCACGCGAGGCGTCCTGGCCCTGCTCCCGGGAGAGCTCCCCTCGTGGATCGACGCGAGCCTCGATTGGCGGGCACTGGCCTTCGCGGCGGCCGCGTCGGCGGGCTCGGCCTTTCTGTTCGGCCTGGCCCCGGCGCTTCAGGCCGCGGGTACCGACGTGAACAGGTCGTTGAAAGAAGGAGCCGGCTTCTCATCCAGCGGGTCGGACCGGGGCCGGCTGAGATCGATGCTCGTGGTGGGCGAGTTGGCGCTTTCGTTGACGCTATTGGTGGGAGCGGGGCTGATGATACGCAGCTTCGTGCGACTGTCGAAGGTGGACCCGGGCTTCGAAGCAAACGCTCGACTGGTGGGGACGATGCAGCTGACCTCGGAAAGGTTTCGCGATCGCGACCAGCGGCGCCGCTTCGCGGTCTCGCTGGTGGAGCGCTTGGAGTCGCTGCCCGGGGTCGAAAGCGCCGGGCTTATCAACCGTTTCCCTATGCTCGGCTCGAGCAACTCCGTCAGTTTCTTCATCGAGGGTGAGTCGCCGGAAAGCTACAAGACCCATCCCCCGGCGCTGCTGGCTTCCGCCAGCCCGGGCTACTTCAGAACCATGGGGATCCCGCTGCTACAAGGCCGCGCGTTCCGCGGCAGCGACGCTGGAGACGCTCCAAGCGTCGTCATCATAAACGATGCCATGGCAAGGCGGATGTGGCCCGAAGGTGACGCCCTCGGCAAGCGGATCAGCTGGGAATATCCCGCAGAATACGCCGAGATCATAGGCATCGTCGGCAGCATCCGGCACTTCAGCCTGGATCAGCGGAACGGACTCCAGATGTACACCCCTTACGCGCAATCGCCAAGCGGTCGTCTCAGCCTCGTCGTGCAGGCGACCGGCGATCCCGGCGGCCTCGTCACGACGGTGCGTCGCGAGATTCGTGCACTGGAGCCTAACCAGGCGCTCTCCGAGGTGAGGATGCTGGACGGTATCGTCGCGGAATCGATCTGGGAGCCCCGATTCTTCACGCAGCTGTTCTGGCTGTCCGGCGGTATCGCCGTTGTTCTCGCGATTGTCGGCGTCTACGGCGTCATCTCGTACAGCGTGTCCCGCCGCTCGCGCGAGATCGGCATTCGGCTGGCGCTGGGCGCCCGGGCCGGTGACGTCGTCTGGCAGGTCGTGCGGCAGGCGAGCGCTCTGATCCTGAGCGGGCTGGGACTGGGCATCCTGGCCGCGCTGGCGCTCAGTCGTGTTCTGCAGAGCGCCCTGTACGAGATCAGCGCGCTCGATCCGCTCACCTTTTTCAGCGTGCCGCTGGCGCTCGCGGCCGTCGCTCTGCTAGCGGCCTACATCCCGGCCCGGCGGGCCAGCCGGGTGGACGCCGTCGACGCGCTGCGGGTCGAATAGCCTCAATCCGGCTGCGTACCCGCGGGGTAGCGGGGATCGGCAACCACTGGCGGTTCACCCCATCGGGCAAGCGCTGCACCGCTGTCGTCGAACGACGGTGGCGCCCGAAGCGGCATGCCCCTCCTCTCGCGCCGAAGTTCTTCCTAACTTCCTAGTGGTTCGCCGACGCCCTCGCCGACGCCAAAGGAGTTACTCCATGGCCGACATCGAGCAGCCCCGCCAAACGTACGAAGAATCAGCGGCGCATGGCCGGGAGCGCTACGGCATGCACCCGTTCCTCAAGGTGGCCATCGGCTGCGGAGCCGCCGTCCTGATCGTCCTTGTCGTGCTAGTCGGGATCGCGGTGTACGCTGGCTACCAGATACAGAAGGACATGGGTGGTGCGAAGGCTCATGAGGAAGCCAACCGTACATTCGAGCGGTTGGCCAGCGAGCACCCTTTCACGCCACCGACCGACGGCGTCGTAAGCGAGGGCCAAGCTCGACTGTTCTTCGAGGTCACGGACGAAGTCTGGCGGGAAATCGAGCCGATCGTCCGGGAGATGAACGACCTGGGGAAACAGGTCGGGGACCAAGAGTCCAAGGTCGGGATCGGGAACATCCTCGCCGGCGTGCGCGGCATAGGAAGACTGATGCGAGGTCGGCTGGTGCTGGCCGCGGCTCTCGAGCGGCATGGCGCCTCTCTCGATCAATACATCTGGACGGGTAACTCGCTGATCGACGCCTACGATGCCCTCTCGCGACCCGACTCCGCAGACGTGCCGGAGGCCAACCTGGACCTCGCCCGCCAGCATTCCGACGAGTTAGCCGAATTCGCCAGCGAGCATGAGTCCTTCGATAAGAGCGTCATACTCATGGTCGCGGGCATCACCGACCCGTCGCAGGGCCTGTGGGAGATCCAGCCCGAGGAGACGTCGCCGGAATAGGCCAATCAGCCCGCGCGATCACATCCAACCGGCGCCGGCCGCCGACGGCGGGCCGTCGGAACCGTCACATCGGCACCTGGGGCTCAGATCAGGACCCACCTCTTGATTACCGACACATGTCGTGGTAACCTTCTCTTGTTTACCGACAGAAAATGGCGAAACGAACATCAACCGGAGATGAACGGGTGGGCACCGAGAAGCCGGACATGATCAAGGGAACGCTCGACATGCTGATCCTCAAGGTCCTTTCACTGGAGCCCATGCACGGTTGGGGAATCAGCGAGCGAATACAGGGGATCTCGGACCACGACTTGACGGTCAATCAGGGTTCACTCTATGCCTCGCTCCATCGGCTCACCCGAGAAGGCTGGATCCGTTCGTACTGGCGGACCACAGAGAACAACCGTCGCGCACGCTATTACCAGTTGACACGCGCGGGCGAGAAGCAACTCGGGATCGAGGCGGAGCGTTGGGGGCGTTTGTCGACGGCGGTCGCCCGCATCATGGCGACTACCTGATCCGCTCCGGAAGGGGGAATCGTGCGGCGACTCAGTGACCTACTCTTTAGACTCAAGGCGCTCTTTCTGCCACGGAGAATGGAGAGGGAACTCGATGAGGAGATGGCGTTCCATCTCGAGATGGAGACTCGG
>JASFLD010000100.1:0-10326 GCA_050118275.1 Gemmatimonadales bacterium | reverse complement strand
GGATCTATGATGCTCTGCGCGCCGGATTCAACAGGGTCGTGATAGTGACGCGCCCGGAGCTGGAGGAGTCACTGCGCGAGCACGTCGTGGGAGTGTTCGGCGATTCGCTGGCTGTCGCGTTCGCTTACCAAGAGCTGGAGGACGTCCCGGATGACTTCGTCGTGCCAGCGACGCGTCGCAAACCTTGGGGCACGGGACACGCCGTGCTCGCAGCGCGAGCGGTGGTGGGCGAGCCGTTCGTGGTGATCAATGCCGACGATTTCTACGGGGCAGACGCGTACGCGGCGCTGGCCGGCCACCTGCGCGAGACCCAGGAGGCCGCCGGGTTGGAGTTCGCCGCTGCCGGCTATACGCTGCGCGAGACGCTGTCGCCCCACGGCGGCGTTTCGCGCGCCGTCTGCCAGGTCGATGAGGCTGGCTATCTGCTTCGCGTCACCGAAGTCAAACAGATCGAAGCGGCGAACTCGGGGCTGGCCGGTGTCACGGTGGCGGGAGAGCATTTCCCCCTGACCGGCGCCGAGACGATCTCGATGAACATATGGGCGGCTACGCCGACGTCGTTTCCGCTATTGTGGCAAGAGTTCGCGCGGTTCCTCGAGCGGCACGGTTTCGACCCGGATGCCGAGTTTCTGCTCAGCACGTCTGTCAATGATCTCATCGCGTCTGGCCGCGGCCGCGTGAAGGTCTTGCCCGCCAGCGGTCCTTGGCTGGGCGTCACATTCCAGGACGATCGGCCCCGCGTGGTCGCGAAGCTGGAACAATTGGTGGACGCGGCTCTCTACCCCCGTCGGTTGACGCTGCCGTAGCGTCCGATGAGACGGCCGTCGCGGCGGTCGAGAAGAACCAGCGCAGCCCGGCCGGCCGGCAACGACACTTCGACTGTGGAGTCGGGCTTCTTGTGTCGCAGAGCCAAGGTGGTCGCCCTGCCGAGCTCCGAGGTCAAGCCATACAGCACGCAGTTGCGGTGGACGGCCGGGACCACGAGCACGCCGGGCTCGTCGCGCTCGAGCGCGAAGATCGGCTCTATGCTTGCTTGCCCGAGAGCGTAACGGTAGAGCGCCACCGTGGGCTCGATCTGTTCGGCCAGCTCGACAGGCAGCGGCGACCATATCAAACCACCGCGGCCAACCGGGATACTGAGCGTTCGAGCGACGGATTGCCCTGCGGCCACCGCTTTGTGGAGGCGTTGCGTCTTCAGGTCACGGAAGCTGAGGTGCTGGACCAGGCCGGCGATATCCAGGTCCTCCTCGTTCGCCACCGGCTGGAGAGTCGCCTCGATGCCGAAGCGCTGCAGGCGCGGCGCCGGTATCCAGTGCTCATCGAGATCGATCGGCCCGGTCAGCACTACCCATGCACCATCCTCCGCGAAATCCAGAAGTTGCCGCCACGCCGCGTCGGTCAGAATCCGAGGCGCGGGAACGATCAGCAGAGGCGGTGTGCGATCGATGCGGTCGAGCGCGTACTCGCTGGCCCCGCCCATGGTGGCTCTCACCGCACGCTGCATCGCCGCCGTGGCGAAGTTGCGCACCGAGAACAGGTGCGAGTGCGGGATGACCATGGTGACGGGCTCGCGCTCACGTGCGCCGAGATTCTGCAACGAGTCGGCGACGAACTTCGATATTCGTTCCTGGGCCTCGAACTCGGGCTTGGCTGTGCCGTCCGGTCGCAAGAGTCCGATGGCCGCCTCGTTGTCGAGGGGCATGTAAGGGTTCGTGTTCCAGATCCACTCGACGAATCCCGCGGTGTCGGTGGCGAGGGCGATGACCAGCTTGCGTTCGAGCAGATCGCGCACCTGTGCCTCGCTGCGCCAGGCGCTGCCGTCGATCCGCTCGTAGAACATGACGCCGGTCTCCGAGATCAGGTTCGGCCGGTCCGCCGTCTTCGTTACGATCCTGTCCCAGAGGAGGTCATCGTTCAACCACCAGGTGTGATTCGACGTGAAGTCGACGGCGGAAGCATGGAACGCTGGACTCGGCCGCTCGTAGGTTCCGCCCTCATCCTGGCCGACCGTCACTAGCTGGTCCGAGCTGCCCGCCTCGCGCAACGCGGCGGCCATCTGCGCAGCCCAGCGGGTGAACATGTCGTTGGCGAACAGTCGGTAATCCATCGCCTTGAGTGGGCGATGGTCCTCGAAGATGTTGCGATCAGTGAATTCATCGAGACCCGGCAAGTCGAGCGCTTCCTCGGGCAAGGTGCGCCACTTCTCCGCCAGGATTCTCTTCAAGTCGTCGTCCGAACGAGCGCCGAACTCTTCGCGCAGCCACTCGTGCCAGGCGCGAACTTCGTGTTCGTCGTAGTTGGGCCGGGTTACCCAGAGGCGTTCGGGCGAACAGAAGGAAGGCTCGTTGATCAGGTCCCAGATGACACCCTTCATCTCGCGGTAACGTCCGGCGATGTGCGACAGAAAGGTCTTCTGCGCCTGCACGGCTCGTGGATCGAGGTAGGGATTCGTACCGCCCCACGCCGGCGGGATGAAAGCGAAGAAGGTGAAGATCACCGGGATGTCGTGCTTTCGGGCGGTCAAGAAAAACGCATCGAGGGCACGGAGCGCGGCTTCATCGAATCTATCGGGCTCAGCCATGTAGTCGTGCCACCCCATCCAGATTCCGGTGCGGATCATGTTGACGCCAGCGCGCCTCATGGCGGCAAAGTCGCGATCCCAGACCCACGGATTCGGCTCGAGCAGGAAACGGCGGTGTACGTCCGACGCCATGTAGGATGTGCCGGTGACGATGTAGGGCTCGCCAGCTCGTAGAAGCGTGTGCGCATCGGTGGTGAACGGCACACCGCTCGACAAGAGGGCGCGATCGTACAGCCAAAAGCCGGTAGTGGCAGCGAGGCCATCAACTCCCGGGTCGTCCGAGCTCGTGGCGACCTCCACTCGATACAGTCCCGGTTCGAACGGTCGATCGGTCGCCCTCGCGAGCTGGACGGTCGCCGCCACAGAGAAGCCACCGCCCTCCAGGGGAATCTCGGTAGCCGCGATCTCGCGGCCGTCGGGGTCCGATACGGCGATCCTGCACGCAGTCGCTTCGAGACCGCCCGAGCCGGGCGATGTGAGCGTCACAACGATCTCGGGCGTTTCGCCCTCCCGATAGCAGGCGCGAGACGGTTGGGTCCGCAGGCGATACGCGCCCAGGGCGGCGTTGCGTATGAGCGCTTGCAGCGCGCCGCCGGAGATCAGGCCGTCCGTGTTGACCAGGACCCAACGACCTCCGGCGTAGGGACCACGCAGCCGATCCAGTCGCACGATCGGCGCGGCGACCGGATGTTCCCCGTCACCGAGAATCGACAGCAGCGGCTCAACGACCGCCTCGCGCGGTCCGTCGGAGCCGTCCTCATCCGGGTACCGTTTCTCGTGCGTCAGACGGTAATAGAGCTCGAACACGGTATCGATTCGCAGAGCGTCGGCGAGCGCTGCGGCGAATGGAATGTGCCGTTCGGGCCTGCATTCACGCCATCCGGCGACGTCGACAGGGAATGCCTGGGTGATGCCCAACCGCTTATGGTAAGCGGTCTGGCGGATCTCCGCTCGCCAGGCGCCGGGTTCACCGGCAACGGGCACGGCGAAGGGTACGCCGCCGACGTTCACCCAATTGCCGCCGGCCTCCAGGTAGGCGAGCAGCGGCCGCCACGCTTGCTTTGGGAACGCCGAGCCGTACGGATTGACGAAGGCATCGATGTCTGCCGGCGTCAGTCGAGACAGGTCGTCGCTGCGCAGCGAGGTCACCTCGAGCCCGGCGAGCGCCTGTCGGAGCGTCGGCTCATCCAGCATCTGTGTGTCGATTGTCGGAAAGCCGGGCTCCCGTAACACCGCAACGCGCGGGACATCACGGATCAGAGGGTCAGAGTCTGTAGACAAGAGGGCGTTGAGCGGTCGGGGGACAGAACCAGCGACAGCGGCGGCACCTAGCGAGCGGACGAAATCCCGACGATCTAGCGGCATGATCGGCTCACAGCGGCGCGGCGAGAAGCCGGGGGCGCTCACGGTACAACTTCACGATCAGTTCGCCGAACAGCGTGTTGGCCCAGGCGAACCATGCCCGAGTGAAACGATTCGGATCGTCCTTGTGAAAAGATTCGTGCATGAAGCCGGTCCCGGCATGCGTGTCCTTTAGTAGGCGGAGGCAGTAGACGATTTCGTCGTCAACCGCGCTGGTCAGCGCCCGCATTGTGATGCCCAGCGGCCAAATCATGTCGAGTCCTACGTGTGGGCCGCCGATGCCTTCGCCGGCCTCGCCGCGGAAGAAGTAGGGATTGTCGTCGCTGAGTATCAGTCGCCGCGTTGCCTGATAGAGTGGGTCTGTGACCTTTGTCACGCCCAGGTACGGCAGGGCCAGCAGGCTGGGCACGTTCGCGTCGTCCATCAACAGCGTGTTGCCGAAGCCATCGACTTCGTAAGCGTAGACGGGCCCATGCGCCGGGTGCTCGATCACGGCGTGGTCGCGTAAGGCTTCGGCGACTTCGCCAGCCAGCTCCTCGCATTCATCAACGAACCCCGGCTCGTGTAGTTCCTCTCGGAACATCTCGGCCAACTGTTGCAGCGCAGAGACGGCGAAGAGGTTCGACGGCACCAGGAACGGATAGATACAGGCGTCGTCGGACGGCCGAAACATCGAGTGGATGAGCCCAACCTTGCGTGTCGGATTGCCGTAGCCGCCCAGGGGGACCGTATCGTAGGCCACGGCCGTGACGCGCTGGAACTTGTACGGTCCGAGACCGTCCTTGCGTTGCTGCTGCCGCAACGTTTCGACAATGCGTCGCGCCGCGTCCTGCCAGTCGTGAGCGAGCACGGAAGCGTCGCCGGTAGCCCGCCAATAGCCGTACGCCAAGCGCACAGGATAGCAGAGAGAGTCGATCTCGTATTTGCGTTCGTGCAGTTCGGGATTCATCTCGGTCAGGTCGCTCTGCCAGCCGCCGCCCGTCGGTCCATCGTTGAAGGCGTTGGCGTACGGATCGATGAGAATGCACTGAGTCTGTCGGTTGATGACACCGGCGAGGAGCGCCCTGAGCTCCGTGTCCTCGGTCGCCAGCGATAGGTAGGGCCAGACCTGCGCCGTGGAGTCCCGCAGCCACATGGCGTTGATGTCGCCGGTGATGACGAAGGTGTCGGGCCGGCCGTTCCTCGTCGAGAAGCGCACTGTGGTGTCCAGCGTGTTAGGGTAGCAGTTCTCGAACATCCAGGCGAGTTCGGGATCGGCGATTCCGCGCTTGACCCTCGCGATCGTCGCATCGACTGCCTCGCTGACGAATTTGCGCTGGTCGGATGAAGGCCGGCGCGATGCGAATTCCTGACTCGAGTCCGCCGCGGCCTTCAACCGGTCGAGTCCGGTGGTCATTCCAGCGATCGCGATGCCGGTCGTTCGAATCATCTGGCGACGTGAGATCATTGTGCGATGTTCCGTGTTCCTTGGCTTCGGGGTTCGAGGGCTAGCGCCGCGTCATCGACGGTGGGGCGGAATGTGGACCGGAGGCCCAAGCTCTGTTGGGCGTGTCGGCCATCTGGAAGGCGAGGGTGCCGCCGGCGACTATCTCGGCGTGTGTGATGTAGCAGCGGTCGAGTGGACGTCCATTGAGCGTGGCGGAGCGGATGTACTTGTTTTCCGGGGATGTCCCCGGCGCTTCGATGGTGAATTCACGCCCGTTCTCCAGCCGCAGCACGCTGCGCTCGTGGTGCGGCGTGCCGATAACGTAAATGCCCTCCGCTGGATTCACGGGGTAGAAGCCAATGGCGCTCAACACATACCAAGCCGACATCTGCCCGCAGTCCTCGTTGCCGGGAAGACCCTGCGGGGTCGCGTCGTAGAGGTCGTCAGTGATCTGGCGAACGCGCTCCTGAGTCTTCCAAGGGGCGCCGGCGTAGCAGTAGAGATAGGCGACGTGGTGGCTAGGTTCGTTACCTTGAGCGTATTGACCGATCATGCCGCTGATATCGGGCGGTGCGGCGCCCTCCAACTCGGAAGACTGTTCGAACAGCTCGTCCAGCTTCGCGATGAACGCGTCGCGGCCGCCCATGAGATCGGTGAGTCCCTGTACGTCGTGAGGCACAAACCAGGAATACTGCCAGGCATTCCCCTCGGTGTACTCGTCCTGTCTGTGGGACGCTGCTACGGGTGAGAAGGGCTTCTTCCAGCTGCCGTCGGACAGGCGGGCGCGCATGAATCCGGTGTCGGGGTCGAATACGTTGCGATAGAACTCGGCGCGCTCGCTGAAGGTGAGCGCATCGTAGTCTTCTCCGATGCTCTCGGCGAACTTGTGGATGCACCAGTCGTCGTAGGCGTACTCCAACGTCTTGGATACCGACTCTCGCTCCCAGTCGGCGGGGATATAGCCGAACGGTTGCACGGGGCGCAGCTGCATCTCAGTTTGACCGGCCGGTTGCCCGGCGATCATTAGCCGAACCGCTATGTGCGTTTCTTCCCGGACGATCGGAGCCGGCAGGAGAAATTGATTCGGGCCGAACTGCAGTCGCACTTTCCGGGGCTCTTCGTCTCCGCAACGCAGTTCCGCTTCCATCGGCGCCTTCAGGTGTTGGACGTTCGCGCGAACGACCTGGCGGTTTTGTCGGCCATCCCGCAAGAAGGCGTAGACGTTCTCGGCCGTGAGGCTGGCGGCCATCGGTTGCTCGAACGTCATGTACCAATCGCTCGTACCGGCCGCTTCGCCAGTGACGCGCAACGTCAAGCGTTCACCGGCAGCCAGTCCGGTAGGTAGCGTCAGGAACATGAAGCCGAAGAGATCGTCGTATTGGTCGGTGTGCGTAGCTCGGAATTCGAGCTCGGCACCGCGCGGGGTGGTTGCACGGAAGTCTTCGTCCGGCGGTCGCGGCCCACGGAATTGAAACGTGGGACGTCCGTTGATCGAGAGCTCGAACCTGTGCCGGTCTTCGCCCGCGTCCATGCCGACCAGCCAGACGAATGAGAGCGGCTTCCCGGCGACGTCGACCGGGACCGGCGCGGTTTCCCACGCGATACTCTTGCGGTCGTCGTCGGTGCGAGTCAGCAGGGCCGAGTGATCGCCGGACAACGGCGAGTGGTACCGAATGGCATCACCTTCCAGCGAGCGCGCATATCCGTTGACCAGGTTCCCCAGGCGCGACAGTTCGTCCTGCCTGATCTCACTGATGCGGCGAAGGTCCTGGGGTGTTTGCTCCTCCTCGAGCTGACGCAGACTCTTCGCCGCGGGCATGCCATAATAGCGGAGGCCGTGCTCGTCTTGAGTGGCGCTCTTGATCATCGCGTCGAGTGCAGCGCGTGGTTCGATGCGCGTGAGCTGCTTGGCCCAGGCCTCCGCGATGACCGGAACGGAGTGATAGCCGATCATCGTATCGGTCTCGTTGCCGGCGAGCGACCAGACGGGCAGCAGGCCGCTCTCGCGGTAGAAGGCCATCATCGATTGCACCAAGTCGTCGACCCGTTCCGGTTGGACGAGCGTGAGTAGTGGATGCTCGGCTCGGAACGTGTCCCAGAGCGAGAAGACGGTGTAGTTCTTGAATGCCTGCGTGTGGTGAATGTCGCCGTCGGGGCCGCGGTAGGCACCATCGACATCACAGAAGAGCTGAGGCGTGAGAAGTGAGTGGTAGAGCGATGTGTACAGGAGTGTTTGTTGCTGGCGCGTCGTGGGTCCCAGGTGGATACGACCCAACGCCTCGTTCCACGCCTCGCTCGCTGCTCTCCTGATCGCGTCGAAGTCCCAGCCGGAAGCTTCCTTGCGCAGATTGCGCTTCGCGCCGTCGATGCTCACGCACGAGATGCCGACTTTCGCGATGATCCGGCGCTGCGAGCCCGGGAACTGGAAGCAGCCTTTTACGCGCTGACCGGTCAGCTCGGTGCGGGAATCGGGGCTGGCCCATTCGCTCTCCAGCCAGTGGGCATTGAAGGGGCTAGAGAAGCTGGCCACGAAGAAGACGCGTTGATCGCGCGCCCATCCCGTCGAATACCGATACCCGCTGATCAACGTCGGGCTTTCGACGTTGAGTCGGGTTTCGGTCGGCTGATCCCAGTTGAGCGAGTGGCCGAGATCGACGACGATCGATGTGCGATGTCCTGCCGGTGGCGCGGGGAAGGCGTAGCGGTGGATACCGACACGTTCGGTGGCGGTCAGCTCTACCCCGATGTCGGTCGTCGTTAGGTCCACCGAGTAGTAACCCGGCGCAGCGTGCTCGCGCTCGTGAGAGAACCGACTGGCGACGGATGCCGGGAGCGGCGGTGTGGAGGTGAAGGTCGGCATCAAGAGGATGTCGTACATATCGCCGATACCGGTTCCACTCAAGTGCGTGTGGCTAAAGCCGGCGATCCGCTCGCTGGACCAGTGGTAACCCGACGACCAGTCCCAACCGTTGACGCCATTATCCGGACTCAACTGCACCATCCCGAAAGGCAGCTGGACGCCGGGGTAGGTGTGTCCGTGCGAGCCCGTACCAATGAATGGGTCGACGTACTGCGTGAGGTCGTCGTCGCTCTGAGATCCGTTGAGATAGCGCAATGGGTTCGGTAGGGCGGCGAATCCCGCAAGCGCTGTTCCGCTGGTTCTCAGCATGTCGCGACGAGAGATCATGCACCAACCTCGTTTGTCTCAGCCGGCCGTTGTTGCCGCTGCTCGAACTGGACGCCTGAAGTGACAATACGCCGCCGGCCGTACCGACGGCAATCTCCATGGGGTGTGGCGCGCAGGCGACAACCGCTGTATAACAGGGACCATCCGAGTCCCCGGACAGCACAAGGAGCCCATCTTAACAATGCAACTTGCGGCCCTCGACTGGTTGGTCGTTGCTCTTTACGGCGTGGTCGCGCTGGCCGTGGGTCTCGTCTTCGCGCGGCGGGCAGGGAAAGGCATCACGGAGTTCTTCCTCTCCGGCCGCAAGGCGCCGTGGTGGTTGCTGGGGACGTCGATGGTTGCCACTACGTTCTCGACCGACACGCCGAATCTGGTCACGGATATGGTGCGCACGGGCGGCGTGAGCCAGAACTGGCTGTGGTGGGCGTTCTTGATCACCGGGATGTGTACGGTGTTCTTCTATGCCAAGCTCTGGCGGCGATCGGGCGCCTTCACCGACATCGGTTTCTACGAGCTCCGCTACTCCGGACCCATCGCCGCGTTTCTACGCGGCTTCCGCGCGCTGTATCTCGGTGTCTTCTTCAATGTGATGATCATGGCGGCGGTCACGCTGGCGGCCATCAAGATCGGCGGCGTGCTGCTTGGAATAGACAAGTACACGACCGTGTTGATCGCCGGAACAGTGACCGTCATCTATTCGGCGACCTCAGGTCTCTGGGGCGTCGTCGTCACCGACCTGTTGCTCTTTGTCATCGCCATGGTTGGCTCGCTGGCGGCGGCCTATTTCGCCGTGGCGCAGCCCGAGGTCGGCGGCTTGGCCGGCTTGTTCACACACCCCGCGTTGGCGGGCAAGCTCTCGATGTTGCCCGACTTCAGCGATTGGCGCGTCGCGATCCCCGTGTTCGTGATCCCGATTGCCGTTCAGTGGTGGGCGACGTGGTATCCCGGGGCCGAGCCGGGCGGGGGCGGCTACGTGGCACAACGAATGCTGGCGGCGCGCAGCGAAAACGAGGCGATGAGGGCGACGCTCTGGTTCAACGTTGCGCACTACGCGTTGAGGCCTTGGCCTTGGATCATCGTCGCGCTGGCATCGCTGATCGTCTACCCGAATCTCGAGGCGATCACCGCTCGTTTTCCCGGCCTCGACCCCTCGATCGTGCGGCACGATCTCGCATACCCGGCGATGCTCGTGTTCTTACCGCACGGGCTGCTCGGACTGGTCGTTGCGTCGCTGGCTGCCGCCTACATGTCGACGATCAGTACGCATCTCAACTGGGGAGCCTCATACATCGTCGATGACTTCTACAAGCGCTTCATAGCACCGGACCGGGAGGATCGTCACTACGTACGAGTGGCGCGGTTATCGACGGTGCTGCTGATCATCCTTGCCGCATTGGTTTCACTCTGGTTGGAGAACGCGCTCCAGGCGTTTCAGATTCTGCTGCAGATCGGCGCGGGGACCGGACTGATCTTTCTGCTGCGCTGGTTTTGGTGGCGAATCAATGCGTGGGGCGAGCTGGCCGCTATGGTGATCTCGTTTCTTGTGGCGTTCTACCTGCAATTCCTGCATCGAGCGCTGGGCTTCGAACCGTTGCACCCCTCGCTGGGGCTGGTACTCGGCGTCGCGATCACGACGATGGGCTGGCTGTCGGTGACGCTGGTCACCCCCGCCACCGATGGGGCGACGCTGCAGGCGTTCTACGACCGGATCCGTCCCTACAACGCCGGCTGGAGACGTGCGGTCCGTACGGTGCCGACGGAAGGTCGGTT
>JASFLD010000099.1:0-10400 GCA_050118275.1 Gemmatimonadales bacterium | reverse complement strand
GAGTTCACTCTTTCAGTCGCTCCGAGAGCCGCAGTGCGTCGTGCGGGGCGTTCGCCAGTTGATCATTGTCAAAGTAAACATAGACGTCTCGAGACTTCCGTCGAGGCGGCCGACGGTCCGTGAACGTCTCGGCATCGTCCGGCTGTTCGGCACGCCGCCAGAGGCGAATGCGCCGTGTCCAGCGGTCCAACATCGCATCGCGGTAACGGCTCGCGTACGTTTCGTCGGAGCCGTGAAGCCGTATGTAGATGAAGCCTGCCGTGATCTCCTCGCTGAGCGGCCAATCCGCGCTGTCGGAGAAGACGATCGCCGTCCCGGTCCGACGCGCCATCCGGGCGAACCCGGGCACAAAGAAGCTTTCGTGTCGCACCTCGATGGCGTGCCGTAATCGGCGGTTGCGGTCGATGCGGGTCAGGTTGCGTCCTTCGACGCGCTGGTCGTGCTGGCGCGCCAATCGCGCGGCGGACTCTGTGTCGTGCGGCAAGAGGTTGAGAAACTGCGATACGCGATCCTCATCGAAGGCAAGGTTCTCGGACAGTTGCCACACGATGGGCCCGAGCTTTTCCTGCAATGCGAGTACTCCCGAGGCGAGAAAGTTGGCCAATGGTGTCTCGACGTCCTTCAGTTTCTTGTTGTGTGTGATGAAACGACTTCCCTTGACAGCGAAACGGAATCCCGCCGGTGTCTCCTCGTACCACCCTTGATATGTCCCGGGTTCGAGCAGCGAGTAGAAGGATCCGTTGACCTCAATCGAGTTGAAGCGACGGCTGGCGTAGCGAAGGCGGCGGCTCTTCGGCAAGTCGCCGGGATAGAACTTCTCGTGCCAGCCATCGTAGCTCCAACCGGATACGCCGATTCGGGTACTTCCCATGGGTCAATCATCCTCTCGTCGGGGCGCGGACGAAGTCGCGTCGCGACGGCTTGGTGGCTAGCGTCGGCGTCGCTGATCGTGGGTGCAGTAATACGTGGCACGACCGGACACCTTCGTCTTTTTCAGCTCACGCCCGCAGCGAGGGCACTCGCCGTCGGCGCCGCGCTGCGGCAGAAGGTAGGAACGAGGTAGACGTTCCGGATCGGCCCGCACCTCGATCGCCTGCTTCAATACGCGTTTCATCGTGCGATAGAGCTCCTTCACCGTATCCGCGCTCAGCCGATTGACCCTGGCCTCTGGATGCAGGCCAACTTGGAACAGTATCTCATCGGTGTAGAGGTTGCCGATTCCGGCGAGAACGCTCTGATTCATCAACGCGCCCTTGACGGTACCGCGCCGGCCCGCGAGCACCTCGCGGAACGCGGTCAGGTCGAAACCGCCTGCCAACGCGTCGGGCCCCAAGCCCTCCTCTTCGACGAAATCCTCGATGTCGTCGACGAGGCCGATCTGGCCCAATCGGCGGGTGTTCGCGTACGCCAGATGGTAGTCGTTGACGAAATCGAGTCGCAGCCGAACGTGTTCTCGCAACTCGCGCTCGCCTTTGAAGTACTCGAGCTTTCCAGTCATCCCGAAATGGAGCCGCAACCAGGCGTCGTCTTCGATCTCTACGAAGAGGTGCTTCCCGTGCCGCTGCGTCGAAACCAGCGACTTCCGTCGCAATCGCGACCTCAGGGTGCGGGCCGACACGTTATCGAGTATTCGGTCGGCGGCAACCGTGACGTCGTCGATGCGCTGATGCAAGGACGTCGAATCGAGATACTCTTTGAAGACCTGAACATCGGGCAGTTCCGGCATCTGCATCTCTCCTTCGGCGACAAACTCTAGCGCAATACCAATTCCATACCATCGTGAGCGAACTCGGCCTGGACACCTCGCTCTTCAGCCATGTGACGCAGTCGCCGTCCGAGTCGGCGCTCGTCGCCTTTGACGATCTGGGAACCACAGTGCGTGAAGAGCGCGCGGGGGATACCCTCCTTCTCGCACCAGGTCAACTGAGTGCGGATCGGTGAGTGACCGATCAAAGACTCGCCGCTCCGGCGGACGAGCGATCGGTCGAGCGTGGCGCCGTCGCCTACGTACAGATCGACGCCCCGTAACGCCGATTGACGTTCGTGGATATAGACGACGTCCGGCGCGTAGAAGATCGTCGCCCTACCTGCTGCGATCCGGTATCCAACGGCCGGCGCAAGCGTCGAGTGCTCGAGCGTGAACGCACCGAACTCGATGCCCATGATCTCCAGCGACCGCTCGCTGGACAGAACGTGTTTGTCCTCCAGCGGATAGTCAGACAGCTCGTTCCAAGCGGCTCGTGTCGCGTAGACGGGACAAGGTGCCCCGTCTTCCAGGCCGAACGCATGATCGGGATGCGCATGGGTGATCACTAGCGCGTGCGGCTGCAGTTCCGCCAACTCGCCACGCCAATCGGCCCCGCAGTCGACCATCACGCGCTTCCCGCGGTACGACACCTCGAGCGCCGAGTGTCGACGATGGCGTCGTGTCGTCGCCTCGATGTTACCTCGCGTTCCCAGAAATCTCAGCTTCACGACGGCTCCGTCCGTGCGTTCGTTGTTCACGGGTCATTCGGCTCACGTACCACGTACGGCCGAATGAAGCCTGGCGCCAGCCGGAAGCCTCCCACGGCCCCTAGGGATACCGCCTATCCGTCATCCGGACATTCACCGATTCGGAGATCGTCATCGGGCCACCGTACGTCTGGGAGCCCACCCGATCACATCGCGCGGCGCGGAAGGCTAAGCTACAGATGCAACGAGCGGCAGACTGGACTGCGCTATCGAGCGCCGGCCCGCGGCGCCCACAGAGCGACGGCCTGGTCCAATAGCGGAGGAGGTGAGATGCCGAGGGAGCGGATCGAAGTCCCTTCGACCATCGAGTATTTGTCGATTCTCGACAAGAACGGCGATGTGGATGCCGAACTCGAGCCGGATCTGTCCGAGGAGTTCCTTCTGGAGCTGCATTACAGCATGCTACTGAGCCGGCGATTCGACGAGCGGCTGTTGAGATTGCAGCGCCAGGGTCGGATCGGGACGTTTGCTCCGGTCAATGGTCAGGAGGCGGCGCAGACGGGCGCGGTCAGCGCTCTCGAGGAAGACGATTGGGTCGTGCCGGCTTTCCGGGAGACTGCGGCCGCGGTCTGGCGCGAGTTGCCGCTCTCCGGGATTCTCGTGTACAACGCCGGCTTCAACGAAGGCGGCCACATTCCCGAGGGCTATCACGATCTACCGATCACCATTCCGGTGGCATCCCAGCTTCCGCACGCCGTCGGCATCGCGTACGGGATCAAGTACTGGGAAGAAGAACAAGTCGTGATGACCTTCTGTGGCGACGGCGCCACGTCCGAAGGCGACTTTCACGAGGCGCTGAATCTCGCCGCGGTCTTCAACACGCCGGTGATCTTCGTGATCCAGAACAACGGTTGGGCGATATCGCTACCTCGCGAGCGTCAAACGCGCTCGAAGACGCTGGCCCAGAAAGCGATCGCTTACGGGCTGCCGGGCATCCAGGTGGACGGGAACGATCTGCTCGCCGTGCACGTCGCCGCGACGGAAGCTGTAGAGCGGGCGCGGGCCGGCGACGGGCCCACCGTCATCGAGTGCGTCACCTACCGCATGTCGGTCCATACCACGGCCGATGACCCGGGCAAGTACCGCGACGAGCAAGAGGTCGAAGAATGGGCCAAACGCGACCCGATAACTCGATTCCAAAACTACCTGATCTCCGAAGGCACGCTGTCGGAAGAGGCGATCGAGAACCTCGAGCAGGAGATCAAGGAGCAGGTCGATGAGGCGTGGGAGGAAGCTCAACAGCAGATCGAAGCGTTGGGCGACCCACTCGACATGTTCGACCACCAGTACGCCGAACTGCCGCCGTACCTGAAGGAACAGCGCGAGAAGTTTCGAGACTTCTTGGCGACGCGTAGCGACATCGAGAATTCTCCCGGCGCGGACTCCGAACCGGAGGGCGAGGAGGACGAGGATGGCTGAGCGGACTCTGGTCGAGGCAATCAACCTCGCCCTCAGACAGGAGATGGAGAACGATGAGCGCGTCGTCGTTCTGGGAGAGGATGTCGGCGTGGACGGCGGCGTCTTCCGGGTCACCGACGGCCTGCTGGACGAGTTCGGCGAGGAGCGCGTGCTGGATACGCCGCTGGCAGAGTCGGTCATCGTCGGGGCTTCGATCGGAATGGCCATCTCGGGGCTGGCGCCTGTCTGCGAGTTGCAGTTTTCCGGCTTCAGTTATTTTGCGTTTCACCAGATCGAGAGCCATGTCGCCCGGCTGCGCTGGAGGTCGCGCGGCCGCTACGCGGTGCCGCTCGTCGTGCGGATGCCATACGGCGCGGGCGTACGGGCCCTGGAACATCACTCGGAGAGCCGCGAGGTTTACTACGCACACACCCCCGGACTGAAGACGGTGATCCCGTCGGGCCCGCGCAACGCGCGGGCATTGTTGGTGGCCGCCATGCGGGACCCCGATCCGGTCATCTTCATGGAATCCAAGCTGATCTATCGCGCCTTTCGCGAGGAGGTCCCAGACGAGGAAGAGACGCTGCCGATCGGTGAGTCCCGGGTCACGCGCGAGGGCGACGATGTCACGTTGATCTGCTACGGCGGAATGTTACACCGCACGCTCGACGCCGCCCAGCAGTTGGCTGACGAGGACGGGGTTGAGTGCGAGGTCATCGACCTGCTGACGGTTTCGCCCCTGGATGACGCCAAGTTCTGCGAGTCGCTGAGGAAGACAGGTCGAGGTGTTATCATCCACGAGGCACATCGCAGCTTCGGGCCGGGAGCGGAGATCGTCGCGCGTCTGGTGGAGAAGTCGTTCTACTACCTGGAGGCGCCGATCCAGCGGGTGACCGGCTTCGACGTCATCGTGCCGTATTTCGCGCGCGAGCAGGATTACCTGCCGACCCAAGCGCGAATCGTCGACGCGGTGCATGCGGTTCTGAACGCCTAAACGCGGATTCGATATGGCCAGCGAATTCAAGCTCCAAGACCCAGGCGAAGGTATCCACGAGGCCGAGATCCTCGATCTCCACGTCTCGGAGTCGGATCAGGTGCACGAGGACGACATCCTGCTGACGATCGAGACCGACAAGGCATCGTTCGAGGTTCCGTCGCCTTTCGATGGGCGGATCGAGGAGATCCGGGTGAAAGAGGGCGATATCGTCATGGTCGGTGACGTCCTCATGACCTACGTCGAGGGCGAACAAACTGGCGAGGAGGCCGGTCGTGAGGTCGGAGAGGAGGAGGAATACGAGGACCAAGAGGAAGTGGCCGCGGGGGAGGGTGAGGGCGAAGGCGTGGTGGACCGACCGGGAAAGAAGAAGGAGGCCAAGCGCAAGACAACAGTAAGCAAGAAGCGGGAGCAGGCGGAGGCGAAGTCCAGGAAGACAGGGGACGAGGAGGAGGCGAAACGGAAGGATGAGACGCCCGTGCCCGCGTCGCCGGCAACGCGACGGCTGGCGCGCGAGCTGAATGTCGATCTTCACGCGGTGGAAGGCTCGGGGCCCGGCGGCCGTGTCACCGCCGACGACGTGCGCTCAGCTGCGGAGCAAGCAGAGACCGAGGCCAGGAAGGAGATCGAGGCCGAGCGAGAAGAGCCCGAACCGGAAGCCGCCGAGCCCGAACCCGCCGAGGCGGAGCCACCGCGCGAGCGCCGCCGCCTGCTGGCCGGCGAGCCTCCACCGCTGCCCGACTTCAGCGAATGGGGTGAGATCGAGCGAATCCCGCTGCGCAGCGTGCGGCGTGCCACGGCTCGCCGGATGGAGCTGGCCTGGCAGAATATCCCTCACGTCACCCACTGGGATGTGGCGGACATCACCGACCTCGAGCGTTTCCGGGCCGAACACGAGGACACGGTCGCGGCGGAAGGTGGCAAGCTGACGCTGACGGCGCTGTTCATGAAGGCGGCCATCGCCGGACTCAAGAAGTTCCCACGCTTCAACGCGACGTTGGATCTCGAGCGCGAAGAGATCATCATCAAACATTACTACCACATCGGCGTGGCCGTGGCCACCGAGCGCGGCCTACTCGTACCGGTCATTCGTGACGTCGATTGCAAGACGGTTCTCGACCTGGCGCTCGAGCTGACCGAACTGGCTGAACGCGCTCGGCAGGGGGACATCGACCGCGCCGAGATGCGGGGCGGCTCGTTCACGCTCACTAATCCGGGCGCCCTCGGCGGAAAGTCGTTCACACCGATCATCAATTATCCACAAGTCGCCATACTCGGATTGGCGAAGGCTAGCCTCGAGGCGGTCGTGAGCGGGGACCTCGACGAGTACGAGATCCGCCCCCGCCTGCGGCTGCCGCTCGGCCTGACTTTCGATCATCGGGTCAACGACGGCGCCGAGGCTGCTCGCTTCGTCAACACCGTGATCGACGCACTCGGCGATCCCGAAGATCTCCTGTTGACTACCTGAGGTGACGAAGTGGCGAGCTCCGACGCGCAGACGGTGGAGACGGAGGTTCTCGTCATCGGCGGCGGGCCCGGCGGCTACGCGGCCGCCTTTCACGCGGCGGACCTCGGGCTTGAAGTGACTCTGGTGAGCGACGAAACCGAGCTGGGCGGCGTCTGCTTGCTGCGCGGTTGCATACCCTCGAAGACGCTGCTCTCGGCGGCCGAGCTCGTGCTCAGAGCGGGCGAGGCGGCGGAATCCGGTTTGCGCTTCGGCGAACCAGACATCGACCTGGATCGGCTGCGCACCTGGAAGGACGAGGTCGTCGGCCAGCTGACGGCGGGATTGAGCACGCTGGCCGACAGGCGCGGCTTGAAGCTCATCGAGGGGCGGGCGCGCTTCTCGACGGCGAACGAGGTGCAGTTGGACGGCGAGCGACCATCGGTCATCCGCTTCCAGCACGCGATCATCGCCACGGGCAGTCACCCTCTCTCGCTCCCCGACGTCGAGTTCGGCGGCCGCTTGATGGATTCCGCACGGGCGCTCGAGATCCCCGATGTTCCGCGACGGCTGCTGGTCGTCGGCGGCGGTTACGTCGGCCTGGAGATGGGAACCGTCTACGCGGCGCTGGGCAGCGAAGTGACTCTCGTGGAGATGACAGACGGACTGATGCCCCGTGCCGACCGGGATTTGGTCCGGCCGCTCGCCCGCCATCTGGAGAAGCTGTTCGCCGCCGTCCACTTGGAGACGAAGGTGACGCGGTTGAATGTCAGCGACGAAGACGTAGAAGTCGAGTTGGACGGCAATGTCGAGGAGACCGAGCAGAGTTTCGAGCGCGCACTGCTGGCGATCGGTCGGGCGCCGAACTCCGAGGATCTGGGGCTGGAGAACACCGACGTCAAGCTGAACAACGATGGTTGCATCGTCGTCGACTCCCAGCGCCGAACGGCCGAGGATTCGATCTTCGCGATCGGCGATGTGGCGGGCGGCGAAATGCTCGCCCACAAGGCGATGCATGAAGGGCGGGTGGCGGCCGAGGTCATCGCCGGTCAGCCGGCGGAGTACGACGTTCGCGCCGTGCCCGCCGTCGTCTACACCGACCCGCAAGTCGCCTGGTGCGGAATGAGCGAGAGCGATGCCGAACGAACGGACCTCGCCGTCGACATCGTTCGCTACCCTTGGAAAGCATCGGGCCGCGCCGTGTCGCTGGGCGCGACGGACGGAATGACCAAGTTGGTCATCGACGCCGAGACACGACGCATCCTCGGGGTCGGAATCGTGGGCCGCCACGCCGAGAACCTCATCGCCGAGGGAGCGCTGGCGGTGGAGATGGGGGCGGTAGCCCAGGACCTGGAGCTAACGCAACATCCGCACCCCACACTGAGCGAGACGTTGGGCGAGGCGGCCCAACTAGCGCTCGGCGGCGCGACTCACCTCGGCAGGCGACGAAAGTGACGAAGGAAAGGAGGCCAGCAGGATGGAGTTCGAGCTGCCGCGGCGCTACCGCCGGGCCGTCGGCGTTCCAGGGGGGGGGCGAAACGCGAGCGTGTGCCCCGATGAATGACATCAGACCGGAGGAGCGGTGAGCGGATCCAGCGCGGCGCTCAGGACGGCGAAGCAAGGACAGCAGGACGATCGAGCGGTGTGGGTCGGCAGGGAAAATGTCGCACTGCTGACGGACCTCTACGAGCTGACGATGTTGCAAGCGTATTGGCGCGAGGACCTAGATGAGGAGGCGGTCTTCAGCCTATTCGTACGTCGTCTGCCCGAACACCGTAACTACCTGCTTGCCTGCGGACTGGGCGACGTGTTCGCGATCCTCGAGCGGCTTCGATTCACCGACGAGGCGTTGGACTTTCTATCGGGTCGTGACGAGTTCTCATCCGAGTTCGTCGACTGGCTGTCGGATTTCACGTTCGACGGCGACGTCTTCGCCGTGCGCGAGGGTACGCCCGTTTTCGCCGACGAGCCGTTGCTCGAGGTCGTGGCGCCCATCGCTCAGGCTCAGCTGGTCGAGACCGTCATAATGAACCAGGTCCACTTCCAAACCGTCCTCGCGTCCAAGGTGACACGTATGGTGACGGCGGCGCATGACCGCTCGGTGGTCGACTTCGGGCTGCGGCGCATGCACGGAGCCGATGCCGGCCTGAAAGCCGCACGGGCCTTCCACATCGCCGGCGTCGCCGCGACCAGCAACGTCCTGGCGGGCCATCTGTACGGCGTTCCCATCACAGGCACGATGGCTCATAGTTACATACAAGCGCACGACAGCGAGGCGGACGCCTTCCGTGCTTTCGCAGACCTGTATCCCTCCACGATCTTGCTGGTCGACACCTACGACACGTTGGAAGGCGTCAGGCAGGTGGCTCGACTGGCTGCGGAGCGTGGCAATGACTTCCGGGTGGACGGCATACGTTTAGACTCGGGCGATCTCGCGCAGTTGGCTGTGGAATCCCGCGCCATACTCGACGAAGCAGGCTTGAAAGACGTGAAGATCTTCGCCAGCGGCGGGCTGAACGAATACGAGATCGCGCGCATGCTCGAGGCCGACACCCCGATCCAGGGTTTCGGAGTCGGGACAGGCATGGGAGTTTCCGAAGATCATCCCGCTCTGGATATCGCTTACAAGCTCACCGCCTACGCCGGCAAAGGGCGACTGAAGCTCTCGTCCGGGAAACGCATACTGCCCGGCCGAAAGCAGGTATTCCGGTACTACGAAGACGACGGAAGCCGGGCGACCCGCGATGTCATAGCGAGGACCGACGAGCGCCACGACGGCGAGCCGCTATTGCAGAGAGCGATGCAAGCTGGCAAGCGGTTACCCGCGGCGGACGTGACGATCGACGAAGCGCGGGACTACGCCCGCGAACAGATCGACCGCCTGGCCGACCGCGTACGCGGGATTGAACCTGCCGATCCGCCTTTCCCTGTCGAGCTGAGTCCCGCACTGAAGCGGTACCGGGACGAAGTGACGCGAGAAATCCAGAGCGGGGAGCGGAGACGGTGACCGAGCGATCCACCGTAGCCCAACGCTTGGCTGGCTTCGTCTGCAATGCCGAGTTCGATCGGCTCTCGAAGGGCGCCCTCGAGCAGCTCGAGCTTCGTGTCCTCGACTCTATCGGTTGCGCGCTGGGCGCTTTGCGGAGCCCCGTACCGACGACGGTGCTGGACCACGTGATCGAGTTCGGCGGCAATCCGCTCGTCACTCTCATTGGCGGTGGAATGACCGCACCGGATCGCGCCGCATTCTACAACGGCGCGCTCGTGCGTTACCTGGATTTCAACGACAGCTACTTGGCCCCGAACGAGACGTGCCACCCCAGCGACAATCTGGCGGCGGTGCTGGCCGCCGCTGAGTACGCCGACGCCGGAGGACGTGACTTGCTGACGGCGCTGGCTGTGGCCTATCAGGTCCAGTGCCGGCTGAGCGACGAGGCCCCGGTGCGAGCGAAAGGATTCGACCACACGACTCAGGGCTCTTACGCCGCGGCCTGTGGCGTCGCGAAGGTGTTGGGACTGGACGTCGAGCGCACGGCGAACGCGATCGCGATCAGCGGGACGGCGTTCAACGCGCTGCGGGTCACGCGCACCGGCAGGATCTCGAATTGGAAGGGACTTGCTTATCCGAATACGGCGTTCTGCGCGACGCACGCCGCCTTCCTCGCCATGCACGGGATCACCGGGCCACCGGAGGTCTTCGAGGGCAACAAAGGCTTCATGGATAGCATCGCCGGCGCCTTCGAGATCGATTGGTCAAAGGAAGACCTCGAACGGGTCAAGCGGACGATCGTCAAACGCTTCAACGCCGAGATCCACTCGCAGTCAACGCTCGAGGGCGTGTTGGAGCTAAAGGGCGAGCATCAAATCGATCCAGAAGCGATCGAAGCCATCGAGATCGAGACGTTCGATGTGGCATTCGACATTATCGGAGGTGGCGAAGAAGGTGATAAGTCCACCGTGCAGACCAAAGAAGAGGCCGATCACAGTCTACCCTACATGGTCGCGGCGGCGTTGTTGGATGGCGACGTGATGCCGGCCCAGTACCTTCTG
>JASFLD010000098.1:0-10425 GCA_050118275.1 Gemmatimonadales bacterium | reverse complement strand
TTCCCCAGGGGTTTGATCAATCACCTGACCACCCAGAGGGCCCGCGAGTACCCCGACGGTTACATATTCGGAATGATGTCCGCGGGACGCGGGCTGATGCCCAACTATCGGCGCATACCGCAGGCCGACCGCTGGCACATCGTCAACTACGTGCGCCAACTGCAGCGCTCGGCGGAGGAATAGTCCGAGACCGTCACGTCCGTGGATGTGGACAGAAGAGCACAGCATGGCAGACAAGACTCATTCCGAAGCGAGCCCGATCAGCGAGAGCGACATCCTGAGTCGCGTGCCGGGACGGATCTCCAGCCGCCTCAAGTTGGCGCTGGTCATCCTGATCGTGCTGGGCACCATCGGCTTTGTCGCCGGCCTGGCATTGGCGCCGCAGCGTGCTTGGCAGGCTTACCTCGTAAATTTCCTCTTCTTCTCGGGGCTCGCCACCGCCGGCGTCATCTTCGGCGCGGTCATGCAAGTCGCGAAGGGACACTGGGGAAAGACGATGCACCGCATCCCGCAGGGCTTCGGCGCATTCTTGCCGTTGTCCTACGCGCTCTTCCTGATCCTCTTCTTCGGCCGCAATCGGATTTTCCCCTGGATCGGCAACCCGGTGAACAACGAGGGCCACCCTCTCCCGGCGCTGTGGTTCAACACCGGCGGACTGTTCGCTCGCGGGGCGTTCTTCCTGTTGGTGCTCTACCTGCTCTGCGCCGCGTTCATGTATTACTCGCTCCGGCCGGACATGCCGGCGGTGGCCGGCAGCCTGGCGGGCTGGCGGCGCAGCCTGGCCGACTGGATCGCCCGCGACTTTGGGGGCGCCGAGAACGAGGCGGCCCGTTCGCGGCGGATACTGGCGCGGTTGGCACCGATCCTCACCCTCGCCTACGCCGTGATCGTCAGTGGCATGGCCATCGATCTCGTGATGTCGCTGGCACCCGGCTGGCTGTCGGTGCTGTACCCGGCCTACTTCTTCATCGGCGCCTGGCTGTCAGCCCTCGCCTGCATGGCCGTGATGGCGAGCTTGTTCCGCCGATACCTGGCGCTGGACTATTGGGCGCCGAACCAGTGGCACGACCTCGGCAAGCTGATCTTCGCGTTCTGTATCTTCTGGGCCTACTTGTGGTTCTCCCAGTACCTGCCGATCTGGTACGGCAACATGCCGCGCGAGACCTTCTTCATCGAGGCTCGCCTGGCACAACCGTGGCTGACGATCTCGATCGTCTTCTTCGGCTTCGTCTTCGTCCTTCCCTTCGTCTTGCTGCTCTGGCAGAAGGTCAAGATGGCACCCGCCTACCTCGCCTCCGTCGCCGGCTTGATCTTGCTCGGCCTATGGCTGGACCGCTTCATCGGCGTCGTCCCGTCCATCTGGGATGCCGGCGGCCTGCCGTTGGGCTGGGTCGAACTGCTGGTGACCGCAGGCTTCATCGGCCTGTTCGGCATGAGCTACGCGGCCTACGTCTCGACCGTGCCCATGCGGCCGCTGCACGAGTCGTTGATCGTCGGGAAAGCGAGGAAGGGACCCTACTGAGCCGGCCCGCGACAGCCCGGCCCCCCGGAAGCTGGGTTCAGGAGGCCAGCGCCCGCTCGACCACCGGCCGCGAGGTCGTCCAAAGACCCCGATAGACTCCCAGCACGACGAGCGAATAGAGATTGGCCACGAGCAAAGGCCCACCCAACAGCACCGGCCAGCGCGGCAGGTAATAGATGGCGGCAACGGCCACCGCCGCATGCACGACCAGCCCGACGATCCAGGCGGCGCGCTTCTGCCGTGTCAGGGACGATACGTAGAGGATGAGCAGGCCGGAGATCACCAGTAGAGCTACGCCCCACTCCACGATGAGGCCCGGTACCAAGAAGAACAGGCCGGCGAACCCGAGGGGTACGCTGAGCACGGCCCACAGGGCGTAGTGGATCTCGACGAGGGGATAGGAGCGATTCATGGCGCCTGGCTGACTCCGTCAGATTCTTTTCGATGCAAGGATACCGGCCCCACCTTACTCGCCGAACGGTTTTCGAGCAAGACCGCCCAGCCGTCCGCCAGCTTCGGCAGCCACACCCCGCCGCCCAAGACTCCGCCCCCCGCGCCCCCCCGCGCCCCCCCGCCCCCCCCGCCTCCCGCACCTCGGCGGCTTCCGGCGATCCAACCCGACGCCCGAAACCACCGTCAGGGCCACCTTTTCGAGCCCCCTCGACCCTGTCGGCCCCTTGCGCAACACTGAACTCGCATTATTTACGGTACGCGAATCATGACAGGCATCACCCCGACCGGATGGAGCAGTCATGGCACTGGCCACCAACCTCGGATATCCACGAATCGGTCCGGACCGCGAGCTGAAGCGCGCGACGGAGGCATACTGGAAGGGCGAGCTGGGAACCGATCAGTTGCTGCACACGGGCGAGCGCCTCCGCCGACTCGGCTGGACCACACAACGCGATGCGGGAATCGAGCTGATCCCCTGCAACGACTTTTCCTTTTACGACCAGGTACTGGACACGATCGCGATGGTGGGCGCGGTTCCATCGCGCTATGGGTGGAACGGAGGTAGCGTCGATCTCGACACCTACTTCGCCATGGCACGTGGCGCCCAGCGGGAGGGGCTGGACGTCGGGGCGATGGAGATGACCAAGTGGTTCGATACCAACTACCACTACATCGTCCCCGAGTTCTCTGCAGGGCAGAGCTTCTCGTTGTCCACCGACAAGGTCAGCGCGGAGTTCGAGGAAGCGAAGCAGGCGGGGGTCAACGCGAAGCCCGTGCTCATCGGACCCCTCAGCCTGATCATCCTCGGCAAGGCGCGCGACCCCGGGTACGACCCGCTGGGCACCTCGCTCGACCACTTGATCTCCGTCTACGGAGACGTGGTGGAACAGCTGGCGGGGGCTGGGGCCGATTGGATCCAACTGGACGAACCGTTCCTGGCGCGCGACTGCGACTCGACGGAACTGGCGGCGCTGCGGCGCGCCTACGAGGCGCTGGCCGCGCGAAAGGGCAGCGCGCAGCTCATCCTCCAGACCTATTTCGGTCATGTGGGTGACGCGTACCCGACGCTGCGCGACCTGCCGGTGGACGCTCTGGGACTCGATTTCGTACGCGGAGCCGAGAACTTCGACTGGGTCGAGCGACACGGCATACCCGACGACAAGTGGCTGGTCGCCGGCGTGGTGGACGGCCGCAACATCTGGATCACCGACTTGGGGACGGCGCTGAAACGTCTCGAGCACCTGGCCGATCAGGTGGGCGACGCCGAGCGAATCATGGTCGCTCCGTCCTGCTCGCTTCTGCATGTGCCGATCGATGTGGAACGCGAGACCGGGCTGGACGCCGAGCTGCGCTCGTGGCTCTCGTTCGCCGATCAAAAGTTGCGAGAGGTTGCCATCCTCACACGCGGCTTGAACGAGGGCGCCGACGCGATCGCACGCGAGTTGCAGGCGAATGCGGACGCCCTGGAGTCGCGTCGCTCGTCGCCGCGCACTCGTAATCCGGCTGTCCGGGAGCGCCTGGCGGCGCTGGGCCCGGAGGCCGGCAATCGTGCCAGCGAATTCGCGGTCCGACGTGCGGCGCAGAGCAGCGTCCTCTCGCTGCCCTCGCTGTTGCCGACGACGTCGATCGGCTCGTACCCACAGACGGCTGAAGTCCGACGTACGCGCGGCCAATTCCGTAAGGGCGAGATCACGGAACACGATTACGAGGCGTTCATCGAAGAGGAGACGCGAAGGGTCATTGCCCTCCAGGAGGAGATCGGCCTGGACGTGCTCGTCCACGGCGAGTTCGAGCGCACCGACATGGTCGAGTACTTCGCGCAGCAGATGGATGGTTATGCGTTCACCCAGCACGCCTGGGTACAATCCTACGGCTCGCGCTACGTGCGTCCCCCGGTCCTCTACGGTGACATCCACCGGCCGGGCCCGATGACCGTCCGCTGGTACCAGTTCGCACAGTCGCAGACCAAGCGGCCGGTCAAGGGCATGCTCACGGGCCCCGTCACGATGCTGCAGTGGTCGTTCGTCCGCGATGACCAACCGCGCGCCGACACTTGTCGGCAGCTGGCACTGGCCGTACGAGACGAAGTGCTCGATCTCGAAGCGGCCGGCGCCAAGGTGATCCAGGTCGACGAGCCAGCCCTGCGCGAAGGGTTGCCGCTGAGGCGCGCCGAGTGGTCAGAGTATCTCGAGTGGGCGGTCGGCGCGTTCCGCCTGGCGACGGGCGGGGTTGCCGACTCGACACAGATCCATACGCACATGTGCTACAGCGAGTTCAACGAGATCATCGAGGCGATCGCGGCGATGGACGCGGACGTCCTGTTGATCGAGAACGCCCGCTCGGGTGCCGAGCTGCTCGAGGTGTTCAAGGAGTTCGACTACAGGAACGATATCGGCCCGGGGGTTTACGACATCCACTCGCCGCGCGTCCCGCCAGTCGCCGAGATGTCGGAGCAACTCCGCGCCTCACTTGGCGTGCTTGCCGAACGACAGGTCTGGGTGAACCCGGACTGTGGGCTGAAGACGCGCACATACGAAGAATGCGTGCCCGCTTTACGCAACATGGTCGACGCGGCGAAACGCGTCCGCGCCGCCCTGCGGTCATGACGGACTCCGGCCTGCTCCCCCGCCCGACAACCAGGAGGAGATCGACATGAAATCGTTACGCCTGACCTGTGTTTCCTTGGCGCTGACCCTATTGCCGACTATCGTTTTTGCGCAGGCGGGCGAGACACCGCTGGCCGTCAGCCCCATCCCGCTGGGTCTGGGTGGTCTGGAGTTCCGAGGCTACGTGACGATCGAGGACGAGATCGACCTATTCGGCGTGTACCGACAGGGCATCGGGCGCGACGTCGACTTCGGCCTGCGAGCGGGCTACTCGGATGTCTGGAGCGGCGGCTTTCACTTCGGCGGCGACCTGCGGTACGGCCTACCGTGGGGACGCGGTACCGAGCTTCGCTACGCCGCGGCGGTGGGGTTGCAATTCACCCTGGCAGACCTCGGTAATATTCTATCGGTGCCGTTCGGAGTGTCCATCGGCTCGGACGTGGGGACCGTGGAGCGCCCCGTCATGCTGTTCGGACTGCCGTACTTCACTGTCAACCGCTACGATCCCGATGGCGCCAGCGCGAATACGGAACTGGAGTTCGGCGTCGAGCTGGGCGGCGAGGTCACTTTGACGGACGTGCTGATCTTCAACGGTGTGCTGACGATCGCCTCCAACGATGACAGCAACATCGAGCTCGCTCTCGGATTGATCTACCGGAGATAGGGCAGGCGCAGCGATCACGCCGGCTGGTGTGGGCGCGCAGGAAGCCGAAGGGAGAAGCCACCGGTCGAACGGCGACGGCACAGGCGCGGCTTCGCGACGCTCAGTACAGCAGGTTACGCGGCGTGACCGTCCACTCGTGGATGCGACGTAGCGGCTGCCCCCGGTTGACGCGCGGGTCGACCCGATCCGCTCGGATAGTGACCCGGACGCGTACCGCGACGATGTCATCGAAGTCGTTGGTCGGGTCCGCGTCCAGTGGGTTGGCCCCTTCGCCCGTGTCCCCGTCGGCGAATACCAGAGTCGCGTCGAATTGTTCGACATCGTAGGCGAGTATGTCGCCCACCAGGGCACCGGCGGGACTCAGGCGATGGGCGCGCAGCAGTTGCTCCTCGCCGTCCAGGTAGAACCCGACGAGCGCGACCTTCTGCACGTGCGTATCGAACCGATCCAGCTGCAGGCCACCACCGAGGCCGGCCGGCCACCGCAGCAAGCGCGGGGTAGCCGCCAGCGTCAGGGCCACCGAAGTGTCGCTCGTCTCCGCGATCTCCTCGACTAGCCCCAGGCGCCAACTCCCCGGCAACGTTATCCGCACCAGATCGCCTTCACTCAACTCGAGCGGCACAGCGGGATCTCTCGTGACCTCGATGCATGTCGCGCCGCACGTTCCACCGGGTGGTAGCGGGTTCATGCTACCCAGCGGCGGCACGATCGGGTGGTTCGGCGCCATGCGAGGCTCGTACGGCACGTACAGCACGACGAGCGTGTCGCCCACCACCCCCGGCCACACATCGATCGGCCCCATATCGCTCGTGCTCTGGATCTCGATGCCGGCCTGCTGCACATCGTGCTGCAAGGTGATGCCGACGTATCGAGTGTTTCGGGCCAAGCTCTGGCGTATCTCACTACCGGTGAGGGTACGCAACTCCCTCAGCATGTAGGCGACCGCCGCAGCGAGCACGAAAGCGCCCAAAGTGAGCGCAACGAGCAACTCGATCAAAGTGAAGCCCCGTCGCCGGCTTGATCGTCGCCTCGCCCCGCAGAAGCCAGTCCCCACCTTCACTCCCTCTCAGGGTTTATCAGCGTCTCCATCCTTACCGTGCCTCTGCGCCCCAGACCGGCCGGATAGTCGACTGCCACGGTGACTCTCAGCACACCGGCGACGGAGGGATCGGCCTCGATAGTAAGCCCGCGGAGGAAAGCGCCGCCCTCGTCCAGCTCCCCGGCGGCGTCGACCCGGACAGCGCTCTCGGAGGCGAGCGACTCCGGCGGACGCCGCCGGACTTCCTCCATGTAGGTCACGCCCAGCGCCGTGGCGATGGATCTTCCCGATGCATCCGTCTGCAACGAGACTAGAAAGGCGCTCGAGCTGGAAAGGGCAACAACCGCTACGGCAAGCAACACCATGGCGACCAGGACGGAGACCATTCCGAATCCGGCCTCGTCGCTCGCGGGAGTCGCAGCGCGTCTCACTTTCGCCATATGCCCACCTGATATCGCCAGACGCGGAAAGCGCCGGCACCCGATATCGTCACCGCCGCCACAGCCGTCTCATCGTCTTCGTGTACCAGGTACACGACCCCGCCAACGCCGGGCGGCGCCACCATACCCCGAGCATCGAACTCCACCTGATCGTCGCTCAAAGCGATCGCGTCGGCCGCGTCCGCTCCGCGCGGACCGCTCAAAGCGGCGCCCGAGCCGAAGACCACACCCTTGGGAAGCCGCACGACCGGTACGTCGCCGACCGAGCCCCGCGCCGCCAGACGTGTACCGTGCACCTCATCGGCCGTCTCGGCGACGACCCCGAGGCGGCCCGGCGTCATGTCCATGAAGGCCGTGTAGTAGTCTCCCGTCTGGTCGAACCGCACGCGTACGTGCCGCTTGGCCGCGATGGCACGCATCCGTATCGTCTCGAGGTCACGAGTCAGCGCCCGGGCCGCCAGGTCGACCCGCAACTGCGGGCTGGGCTTGAGAGCACGCGGAATGATGATCGTCGCCAGCACAGCCAGCATGATTAGCGCCACGATCAGATCGATGACGGTGAAACCTCGAATGTTCTTCAGGCCGCCCTCCTGCAATCTCAAGCCGCTCAACTCAGACCGAGTCTTTCCCCCAACCGGCGGAGCGACTGCCGACTCGAGCGGAAACCAACGAAAGCCGGGGGGGCGCACGGCGGGATCCTTAAGATGCCGTTCGAGGATGCACCGGTCAATCCGAGCGGGTCCGGCCCTGAATGGGTCATTGCAACCAGAATTGCGTTGTGCAAGGGCCCGAAGAGGCTCGGCTGCGGAGTCGTGAATCGTAGGTTGTTGCAATACAATTGTTTCCGACTACGACCCCAAAAGGGTCCCACCTTTGCATACCTGGAGCCTGCGGCGCCCGGTCCCGGGCGCCGGCTGGCTGAAGCCCAACCGCTGCGGCCCGCTCGAGTGTCATCCCCGCCGTCTGGTTTCCTCAGGAGTGAAGTCCGTGCCGTTCATCGTGTACGATCAACGTCTATACCTGCTGAACGCCGGTCACAACCGGCTCGGCTCGGGAACCGACGCCGACGTGCACGTGCCGGCGCTATCGAACGGTTGTAAGATCGGGATCCAGGTCGAGCGCTGCGGATCGTACGCCTGGTTCATGGGCGACGCTGAGGACGTCAGCATCAACGGGCACACCATCCACACGAACCCGGTCCCGTTGTTCGACGGCGACGAGCTCAGCATCGAGGGACGCACCGCGAACTCTACCCTTTATTTCATCGATGACAGCGCTCGCTACATCGTGCGCAGCGAAGAACCACCGCCGTTCCGTCCCGTCACGTCCACGAAACCCGACGAGCCACCGGCCAAGCCTGACGAAGCGCCGACCCGTCAAAGCGGGCCACTCATCACCTGGATCCTCGTACTCGCCCTCGCCGAACTACTGGCCGTTCTGATTCTGAGCTAGGCCGGCCGTTCAGTTCTTCGACTCGCCCTTTATCTCCTCCACAGCGGCCTGCGCACTGTCGACGGCCGCCTCGGCACCCGACCGCAGGCTCTCACCGGCACGCCGGCCCCGCTCTAGCGCTTCGACACCGCTCTCCCTCAGTTCCTTCAGCTCGGTGACGGCCTGCTCGTATCTCGTACGCATCCGCTCGAGCTCGCCGTGGTCCGCATAGTCGCGGCCGTAGTAGCCGACCGCGGCGCCAGCTGCGAAGATGAGTAGCTTCGGCAGGAGCCACCCGATCAGTCTGCGCCTCTTTTCCGCCATCGATATACCTCCCCAACGTTGCGCCTCAATCTGCGGCGCTTTCGCTCTCTCCCTCCACGTCCTCCAGCTCGACCTGCTCTTCGTGCCACAGCTGCTGCCACCCCTCTTCCTCGCCTTCCACCAAGCGTGCGTCGACTTCCCGCTTCAGCTCGCGCCAAACCTCCTCGCCCAGTAGGCCGCGTCGCAAACCGTCGTCCAGCGCCGCTCGCTCGGCGGCAAAGACCTGACTGCTCACACGCCCGATTTCGCGGCGCCGCACAGCCTCGTCGTCCACCGTCATCTCCGCCAGCGATGACGTCTTCGCTCTGCGAATACCCTCGAAATGTTCCCGGAGCCGAGCGTACAACGACTCCGACACCTCTCCCCGGCCGTGCAGCTTGTCCAGTTCGCTCAGCGCGGCCCGAGCCGCGATCACTGACCCCTGGACCCGCTCGTAGTCGCGCTGGGCCTCAGAGCTTCGTACCAAGCCCAGTCGCGTCAACAGTGGTCTTATCGTCAGGCCCTGGACAGCCAGCGACAGAAAAACGGCGCCCAACGTGATGGCCTGCAGCTCCTGCAGCCCGGACAGCGAAAGCGGTAGACCCAATGCCAGCGCGACAGGAATGCTGCCGCGGAGGCCGCCCCAGTTGATCACGTGCCACCAAACGAACGGCAGCGAGCGACGCGTCAGCCCACGATAAACGGCGAGGATTCCATAGACCACTATGGGTCGCACGACGATCAAAGCCAGAAACACCAATCCGATCTGGCGAGCGTAGCCGAGCAAGCCCCCGCGCTCGACGGTCAGCCCGATCAGCAAGAAGAGCAGGCCATTGATCAGGAAAGCACCGACCTCCCAGAAGTGACTCAGGCTCAGCCGCGTGCTGGGGCTCATCGAGAAGATGCGCCCGTAGTTGCCAATGATCAGCCCGGCCACCACCACGGCGATCACGCCCGAAAACTCGAACCGTTCCGCCAGCAAGTACGATCCGTAAGCGAGGACGAGCGACAGCCCCACCTCGATCAGGTGGTCGTCGATCACCGAGTAGACTCTGTGTGTTAGGTAACCGAGGACGAGCCCCACGAGGGCACCGCCGGCCACGACCTTGACGAACTCGACGACACCCGCCGCGACGGTGATCGATTCACCCTGCAGCGCGCCCAACACGATGACGTACAACACCACGGCGACGCCGTCGTTGAACACCGACTCGCCTTCAACGATGGTCTGCAGTCCCCGCGCCACACCTTGTTCCTTGAACAGGGCCAGCACCGAGACCGGATCGGTAGGACTCAACATGACACCGAGCAGGGCGGCGACGGCCACCGGCAGGTCGAGCGCCATGTGGAAGAACGCGGCGAGCAGGAACACGGACAGGATAGTGCCGGGAAACGCCAGCACCCCGACCGGGGTCGCGTAGCGCTTCAGCAGCTCCAGATCCATGTTGATGGTTCCCTCGAACAGGAGGGGTGGGAGGAAGAGCAGCAGCCACATGTCCGGGTTGATCGGGAACGCCGGCACCTCCGGCAACAGGCCGACGCCGACACCGGCCAGCACCAGGGCAATCGTGTACGGTAACCGCACGTGCTGGACCGCGATCGCCACGAGGATCGCGACGACGAGAAGCTCGATCAGCAGAATCGTTTCAGTCATAGGCGTCTCAAAGCTACTCACCCCGCGCGCTCGCCGACAGCCGAATGCGCCCCCGCTGCACCGCACTTGCGCAGCGCACCGCCCGGCCGTATAGGATCGCTGCGCATGAATGTCAGCGACGTACCGGCCATCGCTCTGGCCAAGATTCACAAGGCGTACGGCGACAAGCTCGCTGTGGCGGACCTCGACCTCGAGGTGCCGCGGGGCACCATCTGCGGGCTGCTCGGCCCCAACGGCGCCGGCAAGACGACTACGATTCGCATCATACTCGACATCATCGGCGCCGATCGCGGCGTGGTGCGCGTCCTGGGCG
>JASFLD010000097.1:0-10462 GCA_050118275.1 Gemmatimonadales bacterium | reverse complement strand
TCGCCGTTCGATGAGGAACAAATCGAACTCACGGCGTAGCCGGATCCCGCCCGAGAGATCGATGCTCCGCCCGCTCGGACACTGCTTAATAAACTCGAGTGCGATACGCGTTCCGACTCGCCCTGGCGGCGGACCCACCCGCGCCAGCAGGGCGCGCAAGAGGTGTGCCCGCACACCGTTATCATAGGCGAGAAGTGGCGTACGTGCAACAGCTATGCGGCCTTCCGCCGCCTCGTCGATGAGCGCACTGGCGGCCCGATCAGTGATCTTGCTTACCACAGCGCTCGCACGTCTCGCCAGATCCGCGAGGTGAACCAGATCGCGCCGCAGGTCAACCCGATACTGCCGCTCGATGTGGGGAATGAGCCGGTGGCGGATCCAGTTGCGCCGGTACCTCAGATCGAGATTGCTGGGGTCGGACAGGTAGCCGAGCTCGCCAGCCTGTGCGTAGGCGGCCAGCTCGTTGCGCCAGAACGGAAGCAGCGGCCGCACGATTCCCGGCGAGCGCCGCGCCGGGATGCCGGCGAGGCCGCCAAGCCCGCTGCCGCGCAGCATTCGAAAGAGAACGGTCTCGGCCTGATCGTCAGCCTGGTGGGCAGTTGCCAGCCAGCCACCGCCGCACTCCTCACGGGCGCGGTAGAGAAATCG
Source organism: Gemmatimonadales bacterium (assembly GCA_050118275.1). Taxonomy (GTDB): domain Bacteria; phylum Gemmatimonadota; class Gemmatimonadetes; order Palauibacterales; family KS3-K002; genus JASFMO01. The sequence continues at coordinate 9,814 of JASFLD010000097.1, read as the reverse complement.
ATATCGCAGCTCGCGCGCCTCGGCTTCGCCGCGCAGAACCCGCTCGGCGCGACCGATCCTCACGGGCACCGCCAGAGTAGCGCACTGCTCCCGGACCCACGCAGCGTCTCCACCGCTCTCTGGGCGCATGCGATGATCAAAGTGCGCAGCCGATAAGTTCCAGCCCCACCGGACCGCCAGTTTGGCCAGCAGGTCCAGCAAGACCATCGAATCGAGACCGCCGGAAAGCGCAACAGTGACTGGACTGCCTGGCGGCAGCAGTCGACTGCTTCGCAGGTGCGCCCCGAAGCGCTCGATCAGATCGCTTCGCGCCGTCGGCGACGGCTGCGCCACTCGCTCGCCACTCATGAATGATAAGATAGGCAACGACAAGAGGCGGCAAAGCCCGACCCGTTGACGGCTCTGGGGGGCGACCTCATGGGGAGACGGAAGAGGGGGTCGACCGAGCCGAAGGCCGGAACCCCCGAATCGAGCCGCCGTCCGACGGCTCGAACCACTTCTCTATTGGGAGAGAAGAACCACTCTATTGGGAGAGGAGAACCACGCTGAAACGGCGCGCGGTTCGCTGACGAACCGCGGTCTCGACTCGGCTACCTCTTCTGCCTCGTGCGCCGACCACGCCGTCGGGCCGCGTTGCGTTTTCGCTTACGCGTCTCGCTGGGCTTCTCGTAGTGTTTCTTGCGCTTGAGGTCTGTGAAGATCCCGGCTTTCTGCACCTGCCGTTTGAAACGGCGCAGTACGCGCTCGAGATCGTCGCCTTCGTTGACCGTAACCTGAACCATTGCTCTCCTTTCTTCTTTGCACAACCAACTCTTAGCTGCAGAGCCGGGACAACTCAGGACCCTGAGAATATGCAGGATGGCCCGGCGCTGTCAACGTTGCTGCCACACCATCACCGGGCTCTGCCGCGGGTCGACAAACGCTCGATCGCCCGCGGGTCCGGTCCGAGAGTCGCGCGATCGAGCGTTCCCTTTCACCTGGGCCCATTCAACCGGGGCCACGTTTGGTTCACGTCCGCGGGACCGCTACTCAGACATGCAACGACTGTGGACCGACGATCTCCCTATCGCGATGTAGCGATCGATTCACGCGAACCTGTACCAGATCCGCCGAGACGCGTGGCGCGGGCGGACTTCCATCCAAACGCTGCCAGGCGGCGGAAGCGAATGCTTTTCGTGCACTCCGCTTGTATCGTTGCATAATGCCCTCTATCGTCCAGCGAAGCACGCGGCCTATTGCTCGCAAGTTATTATCTTAAAACGACCTAAGCCACAAACAGGCCCCGGCACACGACTTGCTTGTCGATGGGACGTGCCGGACCTATCATGATCCGGCCAGCCTTGTCCCCCCGCGGCCTTTTAGGGAGTTGGCTAATAGTGATTTTTGTTCAGAGGAGATCAGGAGCACGCCGCACCGGCGCAGGGACTCAGGGTTTCACGCTCATCGAGCTCCTCGTGGTGATGGCAATTCTCGCGCTGCTCATTGCGATCGCTCTGCCTCGATACACCGGAGCCCGCCTGAAGGCTCATCGCGCCGAGATACAGTCAGACCTGCGGAATCTTATATCGGCCGAGGAGGCGTATTTCGATCAGCACTACACCTACAGTGATGACCTCGCCTTGCTCGACTTCAACTTGTCGGGGAACGTGAGCATCACGTTCGTGGAAGCGACGCCTGCCGGCTGGAGCGCGAAAGGCACACACGCCAATACAGCGGCCGAGTGCGGTATCTACATAGGGACGGCATCGCCGCCGAGCGGCGTACCGGTCACGGCCGAAGGAATCATCGGCTGCACGGCAGCGAATTAGACAGTCTGGCAGTGTGAGGAACGGGACGGTCGGTCCCCGTGGCGACGGAGACCGGCCGTTTTCGTTTCCGGGTTTCCGGTCTTACCGAACGTGGCCGCCCTTGAATGCGTATTCCCAATCCCAGAGATTGACGATTCCGATGCAACAGTGGCGAGCGAGGCAAATGCCCTCGGCGCGGACGAGGAGGCCAGCTGAAGGAATCGCGCGTAGTCTTATTGGTTGGCACGCAGAAGGGGCTCTTTCTGGCAAGCGCAGAGACCGAGCGCCGTCACTGGCGATTGGCGGGCCCGCTCATCGCTGGCTACGAGATCTACCACGCGATCATCGACCGCCGCGATACGACTCGAGCGTACGCGGCCGCACGCCACGCCGTGTGGGGGGCGCACATCCATCGCAGCCGCGATGGGGGCAATTCATGGGAGTTGTTGCCCGGGATCCCGCAGCTCGAAGGACCCGGGGGGTCCAGTGAGGCAAGGGCCGTATGGTTTCTGGCTCCCGGGCACGCGGACAGACCAGGAGATCTCTTCGCCGGCGTCGAGCCCGCCGCGCTGTTTGCCAGCTCGGACTACGGTCTCAACTGGAAACCGGTGAGAAGTCTGAACGAGCACCCGACCCGCAACACATGGCAACCGGCAAAAGGCGGCTTGGCGCTGCACTCTATCTACGTGGATCCCCGCGATGCGCGTCGCATGTACGCCGCCGTCTCGGCTGGCGGCGTCTACCGGACTGACGACGCTGGGAATAGCTGGAGACCGATCAATCGCGGCGTCCGCGCGGACTACCTGGGGGATCGGAGTCCTGAGACCGGTCACTGCGTCCACCGAATCGTCCTGCACCCGAGCCGGCCGGAGCGCCTGTATCAGCAAAGCCACTCGGGCACCTATCGAACCGACGACGGCGGCATGTCCTGGATCGAGATCACCGAGGGCCTCCCCAGCGACTTCGGCTATGCCGTGGCGACGGCGCCGATAGACCCGGACACGGTCTACGTGATCCCGGAAGAGAGCAGCCATCTTCGTGCGACGGTGGGAGGAGCGCTGAGGGTCTACCGCAGCCGAAACGCTGGTGGCGAATGGCAACCGCTCACGCGCGGGCTACCTCAGGAGAACGTGTTCGTCACGGTTCTCCGCGAGGCTATCGATGCCGACGATCTCGATCCCACCGGCGTGTACTTCGGCACGTCCAGCGGTCATCTCTTTGCCAGCCGCGACGGCGGCGATAGCTGGGCGCTGATCGCCAGCTTCCTGCCGCGCATTCTGTCGGTGAGCGCAGCCGTCGTCGAGGCTTGAGGATATCCGTGTGAGCGATTTGCTCGATGTCCTGGAAGCTCGAGCCGGAATCGTATGCGCGGTGGGAGCGGGCGGAAAGAAGACGACCCTCTATCGGCTGGCCGACCTGCATCCCGGTCGTGTTGGGATCACCTCGACGGTGCCGATCGCTCGCTTCCCGCGGACGCTGCATGCAGAGGAGGTGATCGCGGATGTGGAAAAGCTGCTTCGGGCCGTGGTGGAGGCCGCGGCGCGACACCGACGGATCGCATTCGCGCTGCCCGAAGTGAAGAAGGCGCGTTACGGAGGACTGCCGGACGAGCTCCTCCGCGAGATCCGAGAATCGGCGGATTTTGATTGCGTGTTGGTGAAAGCCGATGGCGCCCGTATGCGCTGGATCAAGGCGCCCGATGATAGTGAACCCCTGATCCCCTCCGGTGCCACAACCGTCCTGCCGGTCATCTCGGCGAGAGCGATCGGCGAGCCGCTGAGCGACCGGGTCGCCCATCGCCCGTCCAGGGTAGAAGTCGTCACCGGAGCCCGCATCGGCGAGCCTCTCTCCACTACTCATATCGCCCGACTGCTGGCCAGTCCCGATGGAGCCTTGCGAAACACCGGCCACGCACTGGTCGTCCCCGTACTCAACATGGTGGACAGCAACGAACTTCAAGCAGGCGCCGAAAGGGCGGCCAGGCAAGCGCTCGATCTGAGCGATCGGTTCGATCGGGTCGTCTTGACTTCGGCCGAGCGACGCGATCCCTTGGTGCAGGTCATAACGCGCTAGCTCCGAGGACAGTCGCGGATCGCCGCCGGGCGGCGGCTCCTCGCCATGATCGCCATGCGGCGGACCGCCGTCCTTCGTCCGGACCTGAACCGCGCACAGATGCAGAGCGACTGACAAATCGTCCTCGGTGGCGGGCACCCCGGAGATAGGGTCTGATTGGAGGAGAGTGATGCTCGCGAGCTTGGTAGCAGCCGTGATCGCCCTCGGTCTCACTCAGGCGGAGGAGGGCTACCTATACCGCACGCTGATGGCGCGCGCGGCACCCGGGCAACTGCTTGCGGTGATCGATCTATTGAAAGAAAGGGCGCCGATTTACGAGGCGGCCACCGGTCATGCCCCACTGATGATGAGGCACAGCCAGGGCGATCAGTGGGATCTGCTGCTGCTCTACCCCATGGGTAGCTTCGCCGACCACTTCTCGCCCGAACGAAGCGCGCAAGGCGATCACGCGGCAGCCGCGTCCGGGATGTCCGACGTCGAGTTCGAGCGAGCTCTGAACGAGCTCGTGTCCTGGCGCGAAGAGCTGTATGTAATGGGACCGCCGCTGGAGCAGGTACAGCGCGCTTTCGCTGCCAACGCCTACTACCACGTGGAGATGTTCATCGCGCTGCCCGGAAAACGCGAAGCGTTACTGGAGGAACGGCGAATGGAGAACGCCTATCTCGCAGGCATCGATCGGCCGCTGAACCTGATCTTCACGCGCGTGGCCGGCGCGGCGTGGGATCTTTATACGATCGGTTTCTACACAGACGTCAAACACTGGGCCGCGATCGCCGATGTCCCCCTCGAGAGACGGGAGGCTTCGGCACGTGGCGCGGGGTTCGAAGGTGCTGATCGCATAGGCACTTACATGCGGACGCTGATCCAACTGCACCACGACACGCTGGCAACCGCGGTCAACTGAGGCAGGAGGTGGCAACCGGGCCGGCTCGTGTCTGTCGGCCCCGAATCCTCCACTTCGAGCCAAGCTCGAGCCCTACAGAAGGGACCTCGACGTCCGTCGCCCCCTGCGGTCACCCCGCCCGATTGGCGGAAAACGAGTTGATCCATTATCTTTCGGTCTGCTGTGTGAACCGCAAGCTGGATTCTTCTCTCCGCAGAATGTTACCCGGCTTAGGATTGGGTACCGGCGCCGAGTAAGCCCGCCGCATCAGTCCTCAGGTTCGATCAAGGACGAGCAGTGCGTTTCTCCGTGACGCTCACGTCGCGGGGTACGCGTGCGTGAACAACCCGTGAGCAAACAACGAAGAGTTGGACTTAATGAAGACATCGTTTCAGTCAATGGGCCTAGCGCCCGAACTGTTGAAAGCCGTTGACCATGAGGGTTACACCGAACCGACCCCGATACAGGCCGAGGCAATACCGGCAGGCCTCGCCGGCCGTGACGTCGTCGGTTCGGCTCAGACCGGTACAGGCAAGACCGCGGCGTTTCTGCTGCCGATCTTGCAGCGCCTCCAGAACGGTCCGCGGGGCGGGTTGAGGGCCCTGATCCTCGCGCCGACGCGCGAGCTGGCCGAACAGGTATTGAACAGCTCTCGTGCTTACGGGAGGTACGTCGATATCGATTCGGTGGCCGTATATGGCGGGGTGCGCATGGGGCCGCAAACCCGCGCGCTCAAAGGCGGCGTCGACATCGTGATCGCTACGCCGGGCCGGCTGCTGGATCACATGAGTCGTGGACACGTGGACACCTCGAAGCTCGAGGTGCTAGTGCTCGATGAAGCGGACCGCATGCTCGACATGGGGTTCTCCCGCGACGTGCATCGGATCCTCGATTCGCTCCCCGTCGAGCGGCAGACGCTGCTATTTTCGGCCACTATCTCGGACGACGTGGATCGGTTGGCGCGCCGCGCACTGAGGGACTACGCGTCCGTCGAGATCGGCCGGCGCGCGGAGGCGGCGGAGGGAATCGAGCACATGCTGGTCGCGGTGGACAAGCCTCGCAAACGCAGCTTGCTGGCGAGGTTGCTGGAAGTGCTTCCCACCGAACGCACGCTTGTGTTCACCCGCACCAAGCACGGCGCCGAGATCACCGCTCATCACCTGCGCAAAGCGGGTAACGACGCGGCCGTCTTTCATGGTGGAAAGACACAGGACTTGCGCCAAGCCACCCTTGACCGCTTCAAGCGAGGCGAGACCCGGGTACTGGTCGCAACCGACGTCGCCGCTCGCGGCATCGACGTGGATGACATTGCCGTCGTCGTGAACTTCGATGTCCCCCGCGACCCCGAGGCCTACATCCATCGTGTCGGCCGAACGGCACGTGCCGGCGCGAAAGGCGTCGCGGTAACGCTCATGTCGCCGGACGAGTGGACGATGATGCGGGAGGTGGAGAAGTTGATGGGTCGAACCTTCTCGCGCGAGGTCGTACCCGGGTTCGAGCCGAGCGTCAGACCGATGCAGCCGGACCAGCCGAAAGCCTCGCGGCCGCAAGGGCCATCGCTACGACCTAGACGTGGAGCTGCGGCCCGGCGCAGGTAGGAATCTCGTCTGTCTGCCAACGAGTCGGTCCGGACTTCTCGCAGTCGCGCCAGGAAGGTATGGCGGGTATCGGGGCGGCGGCTTCAGGTCATCCTCAAGACGAGCTTGCCGAAATTTGCGTTCGCTTCCATCCTGCGATGCGCGTCTGCGACATTCTGCATGCGAAAGACGCTGTCGATGACCGGGACGACGCGTCCGCTACCCAACAGCGGGCCGACCTGACTCTGGAAGCTGCGCGCCGCGGCAATCTTCTCTTCCAGAGGCCGGGTTCGCAGTGACGTGCCAATGATCCGCAGGCGTTTCCTGAGCACGAGACCTAGATCGAGCTCGGACGACCTGCCCCCCGACAAGCCCACGACGATCCACCGACCTTTGATCGCGAGACAATCCAAGTTGACGGCAAGATACGGGGCCCCAACGAGATCGAGAACGGCCTCGACTCCAACGCCGCTGGTCGCGGTCCGAACCGCTGCGGGCATATCCTGCTCGGAACTGTCGATCGCCACATCGAGCCCCAACCGCCGTGCCCGCTCGAGCTTCCAAGCGGAGCGCGAAGATCCGATCACCGTGGCGCCCGCGACCTTGGCCAGCTGCAGAGCGGCGGTGCCGACACCGCTACCCACCGCGTGAATCAGGATAGTCTCACCGGCGGCGAGTTGCAGTTGTTTGAGCGCGTCGTGAGCTGTCACGAAGACCTCGGGAAGCGCAGCCGCTTCCTCGGGCGATAGTCGGTCCGGCACGTGGACCGCTTCACGCTCCGGCACGACCACGTATTCGGCGTATCCGCCTCCGCCCACGAGACCCATCACGCGGTCCCCTTCCCTCCACAGTTCTACGCCATCGCCGACCGCCTCGACCGATCCCGCATACTCCAGACCGGGAATGTCGTCGGGCCAACCCGGCGGCGGCGGATAAAGGCCGCGCCGCTGCAATAGATCCGCTCGATTGACGCCCGCCGCTTCAACGCGCACCCGGATTTCGCCGCGGGCAGGCTCACGGATCGACCGGCGCCGCAGTTCTAACACCTCCGGCCCTCCCGGTGATGCGACGACGACAGCACGCATCTCACGCATGTCTGACTCTCCTCTCAGCGGCGCTTCAGCCGATCGACCGGAGCGGATGGCTCCGGGGCTGGCGATCGGCGCGAGAAATTCTTATTATCTGGCCGTCCCCAACCGACTACCAATCCCACATTATCTATAGATCGACGATCCGACGAGGTCGAACGTGAATGACAACGACTTGACCCCCACAGGGGCCAACCACCTCCCCGCCGGTTTCACGGTCCTGGTCATCGACAGCGACGCGCAAGAACGCAACACGGCCAGCCGAGTCGTCGCCGACGCCGGCCACGATGCCTTGGAGGCCGCCGATCTGCCCAGCGCGGCAAAGTTGCTCGTCGATCAAGCTCCGGATCTGATCGTCGCGGAGTCCACCCTCCTGGACGGGGATGGCCGTGACTCGCTGGGAGATCTGCGTCGCCAGGCGTCCCAGGCTCAGGTGGTCCTCACGGGCGTTGGTCCACCCGGCACGACCGTCCGGTCACTGAGCCGGCGACACGTAATCTTCGGCTACCACGACAAGAACCACGGCAGTGATGGCCTCCGGCTCTGGCTGAATGCAGCCAGCGCGCGAGCCCGAGATGCCGGCGACATCGAGCGGACACGTCGTAGGCTCCAGCAGGTCGTCGAGTCGGTCCCGGCGCTGCACAAGATTCAGTCGCTCGACGATGTGGTGGAAACGATTCTGGAGCGAGCGCTAGAGCTAATGGAGGGGCGCGGCGGTTTCGTTGCTGCACGCATGAGTGATCCGGTCGGTAAGCCACCGATCGAGGGCTTCAGCGAGTCCGTGCAGACGATCGACGATTACGTCGTGGGAGCGGTCACGGCCGACGGCTACCTCAAGGGAAGATCCGTGGACAGCCTCTCGAACGTACCACTGGAGAGCGTGTCGAAAGCGGTGCAGGACCGTCGCCCTGTAGTTGGGGAACGTTACGGCGTGCTCCCGCTCGTTCTGGCCGAGCATGTCCTGGGACTGGCGTTTGTCGAGAGTGTGAAGATCGGGGACGACGGTGAGCTACTCCAACTCTTCGGTAATCAGGCGGCGGCGGCGATCCGCAACGCGGTACTCTTCGAGTTGGCGACAATCGACGCGACGACCCGTGTATTTCAGAAGGCGTTCACACTCGATCGCCTGCGCGAGACGCTCAAATTGGCCTGGCGAAAGGCGTTTCCGGTTTCGGTGTTGATGATCGACATCAACTCGTTCAAAGAATTGAACGATCGATACGGGCACGTCACGGGCGACCGGGCACTCCGGCATCTCGGAGAGTTGTTGAAAGCCAACGTGCGGGATTCGGACATCGTTGGACGGTTCGGCGGAGATGAATTTCTGGTCATCCTGATCGATGCGAATCACGACGGCGCCGACATCGTTGCCGAGCGTCTCTACCAAGCCCTCGCCGGCGAGCGTGTCAGACTCGAGCCGGGCCGCGTGCCTCCGCTCGAGACGAGCATGGGGATGGCTACGCTCGATCCAGGCGACGTGCCGCCGATGGAATACGGCCTACCCGATTTCGCCCAGGTGATGGATACTTTGGTGCACGAGGCCGACGCATCGATGTATGCGGCAAGGCGCCAAGAACGGGGGATGTTCAGAGGCCGCACGTTGAACTGGGCTGATTTCGGCAGATCGCGCTGAGGCGCGAGTTGGTGGTGAGGGTGCAGCGGCCGAATCGCGCTGCACCCTGGGTCGAAGATCGTCGGTCGGCGGGAGTCGGCGATCTCTATCAGCTAACGCGCACGCACCTCCCACCACGACTCGATCAGCGTGCGACGTCGCCAGCCTTTGCAGTCGTAAACGATCGTGGGCGTGCCGTTGATCTTGCTCTCGTCGATCAAATCGATGGCGCCGGGCGGATCCTCCGCATCGTAGCAAAGCAGCCGGCTGTCCATTAGGGGATTGCCGTTCAGTCCGCATTGGGCGCCAGCGTAGATGAGCCCGCTGTACTGGGGCGTGGTGCCCGAGACGTTGCCTCCCAGCTCCACGTCACCCTCAGCCACGATCAGCAGGTCCTCGCGATGCTCCGAGGTGATGATCGCGGTTCCGTCAATGTCCACAGACCCCGTAGCGAGGATGGTGATGGACAGCGGGTTTGCGGTGGAACCCACGTTACCGCTCACCTGGACGTTGCCGTACGTGCAGTATGTGCCGGGGATCGCGTCCTTTCCCTGTATCGTATAGAGGTCGTTCGACTTGTTGTATTGCCACCCTGACGACTTGCCACCCGAGAGGTCGACGGTCACCGGCGGTGACTCATCGAGATCTGCCAGCGTTCCATCCTTCAGCAAGTAGTCGGCCTGATCACAGTAATCGAGAGGATCCATGTCGGGGATCTCCATCGGTCGCTCATAGCCGGGCGTCACCTCGACACCTTCGCTCGTGTAGATATCGTTCTTGGCGAATACCTCGCC
>JASFLD010000096.1:0-10519 GCA_050118275.1 Gemmatimonadales bacterium | reverse complement strand
TCACCCGCGAGGCGGCATGAAACTCCACCATTATCTGCGCCCCGAACTCATCTTGCTCGATTTCGAAGCCGACGGGGTCGAGCCCTCGCTGCGGGCCATGGTCGCAAATTTGGCCGAATGCGGCGTTATCGAGAGGGAGCAGCCCGTACTAGATGCGCTGCTCGAGCGCGAGTCGGCTCAGTCGACAGGAATCGGCGGCGGCGTCGCCATCCCGCACGCCGTCTACGCGGAACTGACGGCAACGGTCATCGAATTGGCGCTCTCGCGGACGGGAATCGATTTCTTGTCGCTCGACGACGCGCCGGCTCACGCGATCTTCCTGCTGCTCTCCCCTCCCGCTGCCAGCAGTACTCACATCAAGCTGCTCGCCCGCATCGCTCGACTGATGCGGCAGCCGGACTTCCTCGAACAACTCCTGAATGCCAACACGGCCGACGCGGTGATCGCGAGGATCCGGTTGTTCGACGAGGAGCACGCCTAGCTCGCCATGCAACTGCTGATCGCGGTGATCAACGAGGCCGAAGCGCTCGATGACGTTCTCTCGGGGTTCCTTGAGATCGGGATCACCGGAGCGACGATCATCAACAGCGAGGGTATGGGCCGCGTCCTGACTCATGACATCCCGATTTTCGCCGGCATCCAGACATTGATCACCCGGTCGCGCGCGCAAAACTACACCATCTTCAGCGTGATCGATGACGATGCGAAGGTCGACGCGGCGTTCGCGCTCATCCAGGACGTCTGCGGCAGTCTGGCCGAGCCGGGTACCGGCATCGTGTTCACGTTGCCCGTCTCGCGTGCCGAAGGGGTTGCACCCGAGCTTGGCGAAGACACACGGCTGTGAATCCCATACTGGTCGTAGTGCTCCTGCTGCTCATTGGGCTCGTGGGAGCCCGGCTGAGCTTCTCGCGCAGGGAAGTACCGCTCGGTCCCCAACTCTTCGTCGCGATCGGCGGGCCCTTCCTATTCCTCGGCTTCATCATCGGGCCTCACCTTCTGCGCTTGCTGAGCCTCGAGACCGTGTACCAGCTGAGACCGCTCCTGGCGTTGGGACTCGGATGGGTCGGGATACTGTTCGGGCTTCAACTGGATCGAGACCACCTGCGCCCGTTCCCGCCGCGTTATCTGGCACTGGCCTGGCTTCAGGCGCTCATCGCCCTCGCCGTCGTCTTCCTGATCGGATATCTAATCGTCAATGCCTGGTTCCACCTCCGCCTCGCTGGGATCATCGTGGCCGCGGCGGCCACGGCCTGCGTCTCGACACCGGCGGCGATCGCGCTGATCTCGAACACCTACCGGACCCGGGGACGAATGACGCGACTGCTCTTCTACGTTGCCAGTCTCGACGCTGCCGTCGGCATCGTCGCCCTCGGTCTGATTCACGCCGCCCACCAAGACACCGCGCTTTGGGCCGGTGGGAGGTTGTCCATCCTGGAGTGGTTCCTCATCTCGGTTTTGTTGGGGATGTTCTTCGGCGTGTTATTCCTCTCGCTGACCCGCATTCGCCCCCGCTCGCAAGAGCTGGTATTGCTACTGATCGGTCTGGTCCTGTTCGCCTCCGGCACCGCCTTCTACCTGTCGCTTTCTCCCCTGTTCATTTGCCTGATCACCGGCGTGGTGATCGGCAACCTCTCGCCCATGCGACGGCGCGTATACAAGGCGCTCGCCCAATGGGAGAAGCCGATCTACATCATGATGCTGGTGTTGGCCGGCGCGCTATTGAAGTTTCCGACCTGGTGGATAGCGCCCCTCGTCGCCGTCTACGTCACGACCCGCATCCTGGCGAAGTGGCTCGGCGCAGTCATGGCCTCACGCCTGCGACCCGGTGGGCTCCGGATCCCGGGCCGCTTCGGCCTCGCCTTGACACCGCAAGGCGGTCTATCCCTGGCCATGGCCATTTCCTTCCTCGTTATCTACGTTCCAACAGGGACCGAGTCGTCGGCAGCGCTGGAAGTGTTCTTCGCAACCGTCGTGATCGCCGTCGGAATCAGCGATCTGTTAGGGCCATTCCTGGTTCGGGACGTGCTGCTGCGGGCCGGCGAGCTTGGCCGGAGGGTCGCAGCAACCGCGGAGCGCGGGTGACGGCAAGACACAGGAGGGACTGCTCGTGGAAGCACCGCTGTGGCTGTCCATAACGATTCGCATCGTCGGCATCGGCGCGATGATCGTGCTCGGGATCGGCATGATCGTGCTCGGCCGCGCCCTTCTCCGGATCACGCAATCACTGCGCAAGCTGGAGACGTCGCTCGACACGATCGGCAGAGATGCCCGCCCAGTGTTAGACCGCGCTCGCGCGATCGGCGAAAACCTCAACTTCATCGCCATGTCGGTCCGCAAGGAAGTCGACCGGGTCGGCGACACCATCGCCTTCGCGAACGAACGCCTCGAGGATGCCATAGAGGCGGCGGAGGAGCGCGTTCAGGAACTGACCGCCTTGATCGACGTGGTGCAGGGTGAAGTCGAGGATACGGTGATCACCGCGACCTCGACGCTGCGCGGTATCCGCACCACGGCCAAGTTGCTCAGACGCCAACGCGGTGATACAGAGGGCCGAGAAACCAAGGGCTAGGAGTTCCTCGTATGGCCACACGATTGAAGCGTCTCGTCCATCCGTTCGAGAAAGAGGACGAGCCAGACCATCGGAAGGAATATCTGTTGGCATTCGCCATCGGCGCGCTGGTGGGAGTCGGTCTCGCCGCCACCTGGATTCCAGAGAAGAATCGCGCGCGTATCAGGGCCGGTATCGGGGAGGGATACCAGCGCATGCGCCGGGCCAGTCGCCGCCTAACGAGCGACTTCCGCGAAGAGCTGGCCTCGGGCCTCGAGGCCGCTCGTGAGGAGTTCAGAGACATGACGCGTCAGCAGATCAGACAAATGCGAAAGACACTGCAGCGGGAACGCAAGAGGTTGGGTCGCTGACGTACGCCACACGCTGGCTGAACCTTTTTGGGCTGGCAGCGCTCGCGGTGTTGCTCATGCCCGAGCCGGCGTGGGCCTGGGGTCCCGGCATGCACATCCTCGTCGGCACCGAATTGCTCGGGGCGCTCGGATTGCTGCCCGCGGCCATCGCGCATATCCTCCGTCGCTACCCCTACGACTACCTCTACGGTTGCATCGCGGCCGACATAACGTTCGGTAAGAAATACGCACCCGTCGGACGCAATTGCCACCACTGGCACGTCGGCGAGCAGTTGTACAACGCCGCGGACTCGGATGCGACGCGGGCGTGCGCGCTCGGTTACCTCACACACCTGGCGGGTGACACGATAGCGCACAACTTCTTTCTGCCCCGCAGGCTGGTGACTTCGGCCAACACTCAGGCGGTCGGCCACTCGTACTGGGAGCACCGGATGGACGTCCATCTAGGGCAGGCCTACCTGCGGGCGGCCTATCATCTGGTAACCGACTTCGATCAGAGCCACAACGACGCGCTGATGGATCGCGTTCTCGACCGGACGGTGTTCAGCTTCCAGGTGAACCGCCGCATCTTCGAGGGGATGATCAGGCTCGCCGACCATACGACGTGGCGAGCGATGTTCGATCGCGTGCTCGACTATTCACGCTGGGATGTCGACGAAAACCAGGTCGCCGACTGGATCACGTGCACCTTCGACTACGCCACGGACTACCTGGTCAAACGGAAAAACTCGGCGGCCGCCTACCTCGACCCCACCGGCGAACGCGCGCTGGGCCGCGCCAAGATGCTGAATCGACAGATCGGCTTGCGAAAGATGCGCCGGCTGGAAGAGGCCGAGCAGCTGGCGGAACAAGAGTTCGAGCGCCCCGAGCCGTTGGACTGGTGGACGCAGCGCCTGTCGGCCGAAGGCATGTGGGTGGACCTGGTTCACCTCAAGGCCCGTCTCATCCGACCGAAGAAGCGACGCATTCTCCGGTACGGCAAGAAGCGACCCTCCCGGAAGAGCTAACGGTCGAGTTCAGTCCGTCGCATCTTCACCCTTCAACGTCTCGAGCAAGATCTCACGCAGCCGATTCGGATCGGCTTTCCCCTTGGATCTGCGCATGACCTGTCCGATGAAGAACGCCAGCAGCTTCTCCTCTCCGGCCCGGTAGCGCGCCACCTCGCTCGGATTTGTCTCCAGCGCCTCAGCCACCCACCCGGATAGCTGGTCGCTGTCGCTGACTTTGCGCAGTCGTTCTTCGTCAATGACCTCGTCGGCGCACTTGCCCGAGTCCACCATCCTGCGCAAGACCTGCCTCCCCAGTCCGTGCGACAGATCGCCCGATTTCACCCGGTCGATCAGCCCGGCCAGCCGCGCCGGCTCCAAGCCCAACTCGTCGACCGGACGACCCAGTTCGTTGGCGACGGCCAGCAGCTCGACCATCACCCAGTTCGCCGCGGCCTTCGCATCGACGCCCCCACGCACCACCGCCTCGAAGTAATCGGCGAGCGACCGCCGCGAGCTCAGCACCTCGGCGTCGTATCGCGGCAGCCCGTATTCCGTCACGAACCGGTTCGCTTTCTGCCACGGTAGCTCGGGCAAACGTCGCTCGAGGGCAGCGATCAGTGCTTCCGAGACCTCGAGCGTCGGCAGGTCCGGCTCCGGGAAATAGCGGTAATCGTGCACCTCCTCCTTGCCGCGCATCGGCCGCGCCTCATCGCGGCCCGGATCCCACAGCATGGTCTCGTGCTCTACCCTTCCGTCCGCCTCGACGATCGTGATGTGTCGCTTAGCCTCGTACCGCAGCGCCTTCTCGAGCTGGCTGAACGAGTTCATGTTCTTGAGCTCCGTCTTCGTTGCAAGCTCCCCGCTCCCGATCCGTCGGACCGAAACGTTGGCATCCACGCGCAGGCTACCCTCCTCCATATTGCAATCACTGACTTCGAGGTATTCGAGGATTCGCTTGAGCGTGTCCAGGAAGGCGCGTGCCGCAGCCGGCGAACGCAGGTCCGGCTCGGTGACGATCTCGGCCAATGGAACGCCGGCGCGATTCAGGTCCACCGCCGTCTCCCGCGCGAACCGATCGTGGAGTGATTTGCCGGAATCTTCCTCGATGTGCAGCCGCCGAATCCGGACGGAGGCAGGCTCGCCGTCTTCGACCGGCAACTCGAGCCGACCGTTCGTCGCCAGCGGCCGGTCGTACTGGGTGATCTGGTAGCCTTTGGGAAGGTCGGGGTAGAAATAGTTCTTCCGCGCGAAGACCGAGCGTCGATGGACCTCGCAGCGCAAGGCCTTCGCCGCGGTTATCGCCAGCTCGACCGCATGAGCATTTACCACCGGGAGCGCACCTGGAAGCCCGAGGCAGACCGGGCACACGTGGGTGTTGGGGGGCGCACCGAACTCGGAGCGGCAGCCACAGAACATCTTGGTCAGCGTCCTCAGCTGGACGTGTATCTCCAGCCCGATGACGGTCTCGTATCCCTCGCGCAGAGGCACGCCGCTCACCGTCCCTCCGTCGCCAGCGGACCCTCGACGATTGACCGCTCGAGCGCCCGCGCCGCGCGCAACATCGTCGGCTCGTCGAAGTGCCGCGCTATGAACTGACCGCCGACCGGCAGACCCTCCACCTCGCCGATCGGGATCGATACCGCGGGCAGTCGCGCGAGGTTCGCCGTCACGGTGAACACATCGGACAGGTACATCTGTATCGGGTCGTCGATGCGCTCGCCCAAGCGAAATGCCACCGTAGGCGTCGTCGGGGCGAAGACCACGTCGACACCCGCGGCGAAGGCGCCCTGAAAGTCGTCGGCAATCAACCGGCGAACACGCATTCCCTGAGCGTAATAGGCATCGTAATAACCGGCCGACAATCCGTAGGTGCCCAGCATGATCCGCCGCTTCACCTCGCTGCCGAAGCCCGCGCCCCGACTCTCACGATACACCCCGATCGTGCTGTCGGCTTCCGCCGACCGGCGCCCGTAACGCACCCCGTCGTAACGCGCCAGATTGCTCGATGCCTCCGCGTTCGCCACCAGGTAGTAGGCCGCTGTCGCGTGCCGCGTGTGTGGCAACGAGATCTCCCGCACTTCGGCGCCCAGACTCTCCAACCGCCGAGCCGCCGCCCGGCACAGCGTCGCTACGCCGGCATCGAGATCGTCCGGGAAGTACTCCTTCGGGATACCGACCACCAGGCCAGCCGCCCCTTCACCCATCTGCTCACTGAGATCACGAACGGGAAGGTCGACCGAGGTGGAGTCGTAGCGATCGGCTCCGGCGATCACGTTCAGCACGAGCGCTGCGTCTTCGACCGTGCGCGCGATCGGCCCGATCTGATCGAGGCTGGACGCGAAGGCCACGAGACCGTAGCGGCTCACACCGCCGTAGGTCGGTTTCATGCCCACGACACCGCAAAAGGAGGCCGGCTGTCGTATCGATCCGCCCGTGTCGGAACCGAGGGCGACGGGTACCAGACCGGCCGCGACCGCGGCGGCGGATCCGCCAGAGCTGCCACCCGGCACACGCTCGCGGTCCCACGGATTCCGGGTCGGACCGAAACCGCTGTTCTCCGTCGACGAGCCCATCGCGAACTCGTCGAGGTTCGTCTTGCCGACGATCAGCGCCCCGGCAGCCTCGAGCCTGCGAACCGCCGTGGCCGCGTACGGTGACAGGTAGCCTTCGAGGATTCGCGAGCCGCAGGTCGTCGGCAGACCGCGAGTGCAGATGTTGTCCTTGACAGCTATCGGGATGCCAGCCAACGGTCCCACTTCGTCGCCGGCTTCGATGACACGCTGAATGGCGCCGGCCCGCTCGTGCAAACCGTCAGCCGCGATGGAGAGGAAGGCGTGGATGGACCCGTCTTCCTCCTGCGACGCGCGGATCGCCTGCAGCGTGGCGCGCAAATGCTCCTCCACGCCTAGTTGGCCCGAACGCAAGCGCTCAGCCAGCCCGGCGATCGCCCCGAGGTCAGGTCCCGAGATCGTCACCGCCGTGGCCCCGGCCGGGATTCGTCTTCGACTTCCGCGTCCATGGCCGGCAGTCGCGGCAGAACGAAATAGCCGCCGCGCCAGGCCGGAGCCATCTCGGCCAGCGGTCTCAGAAGGGGATCGCAGTCAGCGCGATCTTCTCTCAGCGGCGCGAGCCGAACTCCGCCTGCCATCGGACCGCCGCTGTCCGGCCCGACGTCATGGATCGTCTCGAAGTACTCCAGAATTGCTCCGCAGTCGCGGGTCAGTCGCTCGACCTCCGGCTCGCTCAAGCGCAGACGGGCCAGCTCGGCTATTCTCCGCAACTCGGACCGGTCGATCGCCATCCGGATCTACTCCAGCTCAAGGTTCGCGTAGCGGACGACGACCTTCTTACGCCCCACGGAGTCGAAGTCAATGACGACCTTGAGGTCGGCGCCGCCGCCGTCGAGTTCCGCCACCGTGCCCAAGCCGAAGCGCGGGTGGCGCACCCGGCTTCCCTCTTCGAGCCGGGGGAGCTGCGGCGTCTCCTGCGACTCGGAGTAATCGTACGTCAGCTCGCCGGAAGGGCGGGCCGGGCCGCGCCACGCATGCCAGTCGGGACGTTCCGCCGCGCGGCGACGTCCGGACAGCCGTTCCAGGTACTTGTCTGTCTCGAATCGTTCGAGCAGATCCTCGGGGAGCGGGCGCAGAAACGACGACGGACTCGACACCATCCAGTCCCCGGCACGGCGCCTCGTCTGAGCGTGAGTCAAGTACAGTCGCTTTTGCGCGCGAGTGATCCCCACATAGAACAGGCGCCGCTCCTCTTCCAATTCTTCGAGACTGTCGTAGGCGCGGCCGAGCGGAAACAGGCCCTCCTCGAGGCCCGCGATCACGACGACGGGGAACTCGAGGCCCTTCGCGTTGTGCACGGTCATCAAGGTCACGGCGTCCGCGTCGCGATCCAGATTGTCGACATCGGCGATCAGTGAGACCTTCTGCAAGAAGAGATCGAGCTCGGTCAGCTCCTCGACCTGCTCCAGGTCTT
Organism: Gemmatimonadales bacterium; assembly: GCA_050118275.1. Taxonomy (GTDB): domain Bacteria; phylum Gemmatimonadota; class Gemmatimonadetes; order Palauibacterales; family KS3-K002; genus JASFMO01. The sequence goes on along the minus strand of JASFLD010000096.1, from coordinate 2,627 downwards.
CCGACTCCAGCATCGTCTTGGCCTCGAAATCGGACGCGGCCGCGACTAGCTCCTCGACATTCTGTGCCCGATCGATCCCTTCGTGGCCCTCGTCTCGCAGGTGCTCCAGCAAGCGGAGCTCGACGATCAGCTCGGTCAACAACTCGTGTACTGGCATGTGGTGGGCAAGCTCGCGATAGCGGTCGATCAGCCGAGCGAAGGATTCCAACCCGGCCGCACCGGCCGGCCGGATCCGCGCCACGCGGCTGGCCGCGCGAGCGGCCTCCAACGGCGTCAGCCCGTCGCTGCGAGCCGCCTCGAGAAGCAGCGTCAGCGTCGTTTCCCCGACGCCCCGCCGAGGGTAGTTAACCACGCGCAGGAAGGACGCCGTGTCCCGCGGATTCGAGATCAGCTTGAGGTAAGCCAGTACATCTCTGATCTCACGCCGCTCGTAGAACCTCACACCCCCGATGATACGATACGGCAGATCGGCATCCCGGAACGCCTCTTCCAACGCCCGGCTTTGAGCGTTCGTCCGGTACAACACCACGAAACTCCGGTAGCCCAGCTCGGGCGTCCGCGACAGTCGCTCGGCGATCGCGCCGGTGATCCACTCCGCCTCGTCGACTTCGTCGAGCGTGGTCACTAGCGTGATCGCCGAGCCGACCTCGTTCTCGGTGTAGAGGGTCTTGCCCTTACGCTTGAGGTTCTCGGCTATGACGCTGTTGCCAGCCCGCAGGATGACCTGCGTCGACCGGTAATTACGCTCCAATCGTATCGTGCGTGTCTCCGGGAAATCCTTCTCGAACTCGAGGATGTTCCGGATATCCGCTCCCCGCCATCCGTATATCGACTGATCGTCGTCACCGACGACGCAGAAATTGCCGTGCTCCCGGGCCAGCAGTTCGAGGAACCGGTACTGAGCGTGATTGGTGTCCTGATACTCATCCACGAGGATGAACTGAAAACGGCGGCGAAAACGAGCGAGCACATCCGGGTGGGACTCGAACAGCTCGACCGGCTTGACGAGCAAGTCGTCGAAGTCGAAAGCGTTCGATTGTCGCAGTCGCGCCTGATAGGCGGGGAACACGTCTGCCACGATCCGCGAGAACGGATCGTAAGCGACCTCCGCGTAGCCTTCTGGTGTGATCAATTGGTTCTTTGCGGCCGATATGGCTTCGCGCACGCCCTGGGGCCGCCAGCGCTTCGGCACCTGGAGATCCTCCATGACGTGGCGGATCTCGCGCAGGCTGTCGTCCGCGTCGTGAATGGTGAAGTCGGGGCCGAACCCGACGCGCGTGGCGTTGCGACGCAAGATCCTGGCGCCGATCGAGTGAAAGGTCCCGATCCACATGCCGGCCGGTTCCGACCCGAGAAGAACGCGCACGCGATTGCGCATCTCTTCCGCCGCCTTGTTGGTGAACGTCACCGCCAGAATACTCGCGGGATCGACGGCGTGATGCTCGACAAGGTGCGCGATGCGAGAGGTGAGTACGCGCGTCTTGCCCGAACCGGCGCCGGCGAGGACAAGCAACGGGCCCTCGAAATGCTCGACGGCGATACGCTGTTCCGGGTTCAGCAATTCCAGGTATCTGTCGGACTTCACTTCACTCGCCACCACGGCTCACTCCGTCCACTCGGGCGGCGCGGCGGGCAGCTTCACGACGAATTCGGCCCCGTCCTGCGCATGGCCGAGTTCGACCGTCCCGCCGTGAGTAGCCTTGATGATCCGCCGCGTGAGCGAGAGGCCGACGCCCCAGCCACCCCGCTTGCCCGAGACGCCCGGTTCGAACAGCGTCTTGCGTAGCTCGGGCGGCACGCCGGGCCCGTCATCCCGGAAGCAGAGCCGGACCCGCCCGTCCTCGGCCAAGTCCGCGCTCACTTCGATATGGCCGCCCCGACCGGCAAGTACGTCGATCGCGTTCTTGATGATGTTCTCGAAAGCCCACTCGAGCAGCACCGGATTCCCCGCCACGGGCGCCAACCCCTTCGGTACATCCACCTCCAGGTGGATCGAGCGATCCATGCGTGGCAAGCGCGCGCAGAAGTAGTCCTCGAGGCGGTGAAACAACTCGTGCAAATCCACGCGCTCCAGCTTCGGCGGCCGCCCGATCAACTCGAACCGCTGGGCCACCTTGTTGAGCCGCTCGATGTCCACTTCGACTTCGCGGGCGATCCGTGGATCGGGAGCGACGTCGGCACGCTCGGCGTGCGGCATGCGGAGAATCTCGACCCAGCCGGACAGCGAGCTCAGAGGCGTGCCCAGCTGGTGTGCCGACTCGCGCGCCATCGTCGCCCAGACTCGTTCCTGCTCGGCGCGCGCCGTCGAACGGAAGATCCAGATCGCGGCCAACACGATGACGATCAGCGTGACGGCCTGAATGTACGGGACCCAGCGCAACCGCTCGACCACCGCCGGCATACCGAAGTGTATCTCGCCGACGCCGGGCTGGACGATCGGCACGTTGCGCTCGTCCAGGCGGCGCGCATAAGCCAGTACCCGCTCGCGATCGCCCGGATCCCTCAGATTCGGCTCGAACGGCAAATTCTCGGCTGCCGTCGGCTCGCCGGTCGCATTGATCACGATCATCGGCATCCCGAGCTGCTTGATCTGGTCGACGACATCGAGCAGCACGATCAGCTCGCTC
>JASFLD010000095.1:0-10538 GCA_050118275.1 Gemmatimonadales bacterium | reverse complement strand
CAGTGCCCGGGCGCCGCACCGCCGGGCTTCGGCTTCATCGACTGCGCGGGTGACCAGGGCTTCGGCCTGGGCGTGACGGGGCACGTGGTGCTGAAGTCGCCGATCGGCGACCTGCGGAACGTGCTGCTCAGCTGCGACCCGGCCTCGGGTGCGGAGCGGGCAGTGAACCGGGCGATCCCCTGCCCGACGAACGCGTTCAACGACCTGAGCAATCCGCACGCCGGCGACACGATCACCTTCAACCACTTCCAGCAGTGTCCGTACGGCGGTGTGTGCGGCAGCCAGACGCTGATCGCTCCTGACCGTCAGATGTTCGGCGCCCTGTCGTCCAACTACGAGGACGTGCTGAACGGGCGGGACCTCGGGTCGGTGAGCGGTGACTTCGGTTACACGATCTTCCGGAATCCGAACTTCCCGCAGCAGGCGGCTCCCTACGCCTACTGGGTGCCCGGCTCGTGGGACTACACGGCCAATGGCGAAACCGCCGGTGGCGATACGATCTGGGTTCCGACGTGCTATGGGCCGCCGGGCGTGGTGATCGAGGGGACGACGCGCGAGAACCGCGAGGACGCCTGCGTGGTGACCTGGGCGGACACGATGCCGGTGGGCGAACTGGGCAATCCGGCGTACAACAACTCGGAAGGCAACGTCTCGTTCTGGTCGGTGGGCCCGTTCGCGCTCGCGGCCAACGACACGACGGCGTTGGTGATCGCCCTGGTGGCGCAGGGCGATTCGGCGGCGTTCGAGTCCGAATTGAATTCGGTCATCGACCTGTACATGAACTTCTATCTCAGCCCCGAACCGCCGCCGCGGGTGACGGTGGTAGGCACAGACGTTCAGGTGGAGGACCCGTCGCTGGGCGCCGGGCGCGGCGAGATCACCCTGTACTGGAATGACGCCAACAACCCGTATCGGGACCAGTTCCTGTGGAACTTCGCCGACGCGCTGGCGGAGGCGACCGCGGGTGATCTGGTCAGGCTGAGGACACTCAACCCGGATCTCGAGGACCGGATCCGCACGCGGGCGGAAGACAACCTGCTGGAGATCCAGGTCTACAAGTCGTGCGACGGCGGCAACACGTTCACGGCGAACGACACGGACACGCGCGGCTGGCTGGACTGCGATGCCGACCCGGCGCAGGACGTGAGCGGCCGGGGCGTCGGCACGGGCTGGCAGGCGTACTCGATCCTGCCGGTGGATGCCGACGGGAACGCGCCCAACTCGTTGAACGACGCACTGGTGATCCCGGGCCAGACGTACCTGTACTCGTTCGTCGGCGTGAGCCGCGGCGCGCAGTTCGCGATCGTGGACTCGGTGGACACGGACGGCGATGGGCTACGAGACTCGTTGGCGCCTGACAGCCTGGTGCTGGCGCCCAGCCTGTCGAACCCGCTGTCAGTGAACATCGACGACCCGAACGTCGTTCAGGTCTACATACCGGCCTCGGTGCAGGCGGGGTCGCAGGCGGCGGAGGCGATCCTGACCGAACCGGACTTGACGGGTTTCGGCACCGGCGAGTTTTCGGTCGGCTTCACGGGTAGTCCCGTGGTGGAAGCCGATTACACGGTGGCGTTCGCCAACGCTTTCGAGGTGGTGACGGAGCGCGATGCGGACGGAATCATCACCAGCACGACGGTGACGGCGCGTGATGTGATGACCGTGCAGACGGCGCCGGACGCGACGGCGGACTCGGCGGTGGATCGGCTGGTGCTGACGACGGAGAACCCGAACGGCGTCCAGATAGCGGGTGACCCTGTCGAGTTGGTCGTCGGGAACACAACGACTGAGACACTGGACGCCTTTGGCATCGTGGTGTACCGGGCGGATACTGACGAGCCGCTGATGGTGTCGGTCGAACTGGATGGCGAGAACACGACGCCGAGCACCTTCTTCGGGCGCCAGAACTACGCGACCTTCACCGGCTTCCCGGGCTTCGTCGTCAACGTCGACGACACGGAGGGGGGCGACTACGACACGCAGCAGTACCAGGTCAGCGTGGGCGGGGCGAATGTCCCGAACCAGATCATCCCGACGCTGGCGTGGGACCAGCAGACCGCCGTCGCCAACCAGGACGGTGGCATCAGCGCCTACGGTCAATACGACATCACGTTTTCCGATCTGACGTACGGACCCTTCGCGCCGTTCGATCTGAACTTCGCCAATCCGGCGGCGACGGAGGAAGATGTCCAGGCCTCGCTGGAGGCGCGGGCCGTGGGTTCCACGGGTCGGACGGACGCGGAGGCCGCGGCGGCGATCGCCGACGCGACCGGCTTGTCGGTCAGCGAAGCCGACCTGGTGGCGGTGACGGCGCCGTTCAGCGTGAGGAACGCGCTGTTCGAACGCGACGTCGATATCGCGATGCTGGCGAGGTCCGACAACACGATTCTGCTGGGCGACGTCGGTACCCAGGATACGTTGACGGTGGAAGTACCGGAGACGACGTGGGTCCCGGGTGACGAGCTGTACTTCCTGGAGACTGTGGAATTGGACAGCATCGGTTCCTCCGGTGGAGTCGTGCTGAACAATCAGGGGCAGCCGATCAAGGTACAGAGAGACGTGGCCACCTTCGCGCCGGCGATGTTGAGCTGTCTGAACTTCCCGCGCGAGAGCTGCAACCCGGTACGGGGGACGGGCTCGACGCTGAACTGGGTGACCAATGTCGAAGGTCAGAACCTGGCGGTCACTTACATCGCGCCGTACCAGCTGGAGAGCCAGCTGACATTCGAGACGCAAGGAGCGATCGTCGGCGACGGTATCGTTTCAGCGACCCGCGACATTTCGGCGCAAATGGACAGCATCCACACGGTGCCGAATCCTTACGTCATGTACTCGCGCTACGAGAACAATACGCCGGCGGATGACGACGCGCGGCTAATGTTCACGCACCTGCCGCCCGAGGGTATGCTGCGAATCTTCACGGTGGCTGGCCAGTTCGTACAGGAGATTAGCTGGACGGCGGACGAGCTATCCGGAAACGGCGACCTGTTCTGGAATCTGCGTACGCGTGAAGGCACCGAGACGGGCTCCGGCCTGTACGTATTCGTGGTGGAAGCGGACAATCCGGCGGGTGGGAAGCTGAAGAAGGTCGGTAAATTCGTGGTAATCCGGTGACCCGGGAGGCCTTGCAATGCTGAAGAGAACGGTTGCTATAGCGAGTGTCGGGCTCTTTCTAGCCTCGACGGGGGCGTGGGCCCAGAACGTTGGAACGGGTCTGGAACCCACGCCCGACCAGGAGACGACCCGAGTGGCGACCCGGGGAGCCAACTTTCTGGAGATCCCGGTGGGCGCGCGAGGGCAGGCGTTGGGTGGCGCGGGGATGGCGCTGATCCGAGGCGTCGAAGCGATGGCGTGGAACGTAGCGGCCATAGCGGAGACGGAGAAGTTTAGCGTAGGGTGGTCCTACTCGGACTTGTACAAGGGCGCGGACATCACGCATCAGTTTGGAGGCTTGATCCTCCCGCTGAACGATGTGTCGAGCCTGGGGGTCAGTCTGGTGTCGTTGCAGAGCGGCGACATGCTGCGCACGACGGAAGGCTTTCCCGACGGTGGTGATCCGGTGTTCGGCGAGACCTTCGAGTTCAGCGCATTCGCGACGTCGGTGGCCTACAGTCGGTTGATCACCGACCGGCTGGGCGTCGGGTTCGCGCTGAAATTCGTCTCGGAGGGCATCACGAGCGCACGTGCCACTTGGGTAGGCGGTGACGTGGGGGCGCTGTTCCGGACGGGCTTGCTGGGCACGACGATCGGTGGTGCGATCACCAACGTGGGTGGCGAGTCGAGCATCGGGGGGCCGGGTATCAATCAGACGATCGGGGCAGGGGCGGACGCGTTTCCGACGGGCGACAATGTGGACATAAAGCTCGACACGAAGGCCCTGTTGCTCCCGACGGCGTTCCGGTTCAGTGCGCTATTCGACGTGACGGGCACGCCCGAGGCGTGGTTCCCGCAGACGGGGCCAAATCACAATCTGCGGTTGATGCTCGATTTCTACGACTCGATCAGTTCGCCGCTCCAGCCTTCGGTCGGATTGGAATACGCGTTCCAGGATTACTTCTTCGCCCGGTTGGGCAAGCGTTGGCTGAACGAGGATCGTACTGGCGGGTTCCGCGACTTCTGGACGGGCGCGGCGCTGGGTGCGGGTGTGAAATTCCCGATCGGCGAATACTCGCTGGGAGTCGACTACGCGTTTACGGACCGTAGCGAGCTGGGTAACACCCAGACGTTCAGTATCAACTTCGGGTCATTCTAGTCGATCCGAGGTGGAGTGGTCGCTACCCTGATCCGTAGGAGATACAAAGATGATGCGAGTTCGCGCAGCAATAGTGAGTCTGGCCTTCCTGGCTGCGGGTGCCGCGAGCACCGAGGCGCAGGTAGTCCAGAACAGTTTCCAGATAACGGCGACGACGGGCTACCAGAACTTCGCCGGAGGCAGCGGGTTCAAGGGGAGCGCCTGGACACTGGGAGCGACGTCGACCTACTTCGTCACGCCGGCGATCGGGATCGGCCTCTGGACGGACGTTTCGTTCCCGGAGGCCGACGGTACGAAGTTCCCGCTGGTCGCACTGTCGTATGGTGACTCGACGACGCTCACCTCGGTGAACCAGGGCGTGGACATCTGGAACTTCGGAGGCCACGTCAAGTTGCAGTTGCCGGATCGGAACTTCGCGCCGTTCGCGCTGGTGGGCGGCGGTGGCTACGTGCTGTTCCTGGACCCACAGCAGCAGGACCGCCTGAAGAAGGAGTCGGGCTACATGGTGCTGTTGGGTGTGGGCATCGACTACGCCGTCACCGACAGGATCGGGTTCGAGGTCCTCGCCACCGATCACTTCTACCCGGATTGGGGTCTGCAGGACGACCCGTTCCAGATCTACCCGGCGAGTCAGGTTCCGGTGGGACTAAATGCGAACCGCCAGTCGGTGATCAACGTAAGGTACCCGGACTTGAACCCAGACCCGGATGTGCTTAGCAACTCGGTCCACAACTTCAGCATCGTGGCCGGTGTCTCGTTCGTGCCCGGAGGGTGATGTCGCTCCGCCGGGTTGGATTGGAAGGCGAGAGGCGGATTTCATCGCGGGAGCACGAGCGACCGCAGACTCAGATTAGGTACAGGGAGAGTATGTCATGACTCCACATGGTGTACGTCAGTGGATGGCCCGGTTGGGGGTCATCGGAGGGACGGCCGCGATACTGGCGGGCTGCCCGGACAACCCGGACAAGCTGGCCGAGCCTGGCAGTCAGCCGAGCTGGGACTCTCCGGTGTCCGGCGCTTATGTCGCGCCGGGGGGGGTGGCTAGCTCGGGTGACTTCGTGCTGGCCGATTTCGATCCTACGCTGAGCGACGACGCGTTCAGCCGGGGCGACGAGCCGTTAGGCTACAACTTCAGCCCGGCCCGGTACTTGCTTGACCCGGCGGCGCGCAACAGCCTGGACGATCCGCGGCTGCCGGCGCTGGGAGGCACGGGGACCGAGGCCGTTTCCTCCAGCGCATGCCGCTTCGGCGATGGGGATTTCTGGGGCGGTACCAACGGCTGGGACTTCTATTGCTTCCTCACGGGGTTGCAGCCGAGCACGGACTACTCGGTCTTGCTGGTTCGCTACTCCTTGACCGTCAACGGTGATCTCGACACGGAAGAGATGTTGCTGGACGGAACGATCACCCAGCCGGACCAGCTGAGCCTGCTGGGCGGCTCGCCGGGCGGTTATCCCGAGGAAGTGTGCGACTTCTCTTCGGCCAGGCCGACATACACGGTCGGTGTGACCGGTAACCAGAACCCGTTCAACATGGGTTATGTGACAACCAACGCTTCCGGCAACCTGGTGTTTGATTGCCTGGTCGGCTCGGGTGGCTTCTGGTCTGCGGGGGCGCTGACCGATCCGGCTGAGGCGCCGTTCGCGCCGAACGAACAGACTTCCTTTGACCTGCCGCGGTACAATTACGTGCTGGTCGTGGAGGGGACGGGTACGGCGGCGGATCCAGTTCCCGCCGGGCCGGTGGTCATGCGGTTCCAGGTCGGCGTCGACATCGACGCGTCGGGTACCCCGATTCCGAACGGATTGGCGCCGCTGCCTGACGCCGCGGCGACGGACGACGAGTTGTTGTTCGCCGCCGGGGGCGCGGGTCGTCCAGGCAACGTATCGGCCACGTACAACAATCTCGAGGAATTGGCAGGCGGTGCCGAGTATCAGGCCTGGCTGGTGAACCCGCTCACCAACGCGTTCGTGCCGGCGATCGGGACGTACAACTTGATCAAAATCATCGCGGAGCGTGACCCGATTACCGGCGAGGTCATATCCACGACCGATGAGGTCGTCGAGACGACCTACGGTGTGTCGAGCTTCGTTGGCGGTAACGAGAGCGACGAGGAGGGTATCGGCTACCGGCACCAGTTGGCGGTCAACGACACGTCGATGCCGGGCGGCCCGGAAGATCTGGTCGGACTGTATACGCACATGGTGCTGACGATCGCCGCTTCGCCCAACCTGAGCAACATGCCGGAGTCGCGGCCCTGGTGGTTCCCGTACACCGACCAGAACGGCACGCCGGACGACTACTTCGACGACAGGTTCATCGAAGATACTACGGTCAGCTTCGGCAATTTCAACGTCACGAATCCGGCAGACAGCCGGCTGTACAGCGGTCAGGGCCAGGGGCTGGCCGGATTCCGCGAGGACGAGTTCATCGCTGAGATGACGCGGTTGTCACGGCCGCCGATCGGCTTCGAGTTGGTGGGCTGGTTGGCTGACGCTGACGGCAATGCCTACAGGCTGCAGGACATTTCGGGCCCGCCGCCGGAGAGAGTCGATCTGTCGAACGCTGATGTGGAGGACGTCTCCGGCATCATCACGGACAACGGCATATTGGAGGCCTACTTCCGTGGCTTCCAAGAGAATCTGGCGGGTGCGACCTGGTACGATCCCAATCCGCCGACGCCGAGCTGTGAGGCCGGCGAGGTAGTCAATCCCGATCGCGCTGCGACGGGATTGGTCGGCAGCGACCTGAGCACATTCTGGATCACGCTCGAAGCGAAGAACGGTGTGCCGGGGATGGGGTATATTCCGGTGCAGGCGGCGGAAGTTCCGCAGCGCATCATCAGAGGCGAGCCGGAGTGCATCCCAGCAGGCTAGACACGAGAAAGGGTCGACAGCGGTTGACCTGACACAGTGCAAGCGGCCCCGGTTCACGCCGGGGCCGCGTCGCATATGGGAACCGGCGTTCCGGCTCACTTGCCCAACGGGCCGGGAATCCTAGCTTGGGGAACGGTATAGCAGTGAGACACTGCGGTTGACTCGTTGGAGAGCGGCGTGGCGACATTCCCACCGGTGGCGGAGCAGCTGGACCTGATTCGGGCGCGGGCGGTCGAGATCATTCCGGAAGAGGAACTGGCCGACAAGCTCGAGCGCTCACGGCAGAGTGGTGACGGCCTGATCATCAAGGAGGGCTTCGATCCAACGCGCCCGGATCTCCATCTGGGTCACGCGGTGAGCATCCAGCTGCTCAAGCTGTTCCAGGACCTGGGACACCAGGTGGTCTTCGTGGTCGGCGATTTCACGGCCCTGGTCGGGGATCCCAGCGGCCAGGACCAAACGCGCCCGCAGCTGTCGGAAGCCGAGATCCAGGCGAACCTGCAGACCTACCAGGAGCAGGTCTTCCACATCCTCGACCCGAAGAAGACGCGGGTGGTGCGTAACAGCAGTTGGCTGGCCAGGTTGAACCTGCCCGACGTGCTCACCCTGTCCGCGCGCTACACGGTGGCCCGCCTGCTGGAGCGGGACGACTTCGCGGCGCGCTACCGGGACGGCCGTCCGATCACGCTGGTCGAGTTCCTCTACCCGCTGATGCAGGGCTACGACTCCATCGCTCTGAAAGCGGACGTCGAGCTGGGCGGAACCGACCAGAAGTTCAACCTGTTGGTCGGGCGGACGCTGCAGGAACGCTACGGCCAGGAGCCCCAGGTGTGTATCACGCTACCGCTGATGCGGGGCACGGACGGCACGCGGAAGATGTCGAAGTCGCTGGACAACTACGTGGGCATCACCGAGCTGCCGGAAGACATGTATGGCAAGACGATGTCGATTCCAGACGACCTGCTGGAGGAGTGGTACCGGCTGGCCTCGTCGCTGGCAGGGTCCGAACTGGAAGCGGCGTTGGCACTTGTTCGGAAAGACCCGCTGGAGGCGAAACGGGCGCTGGCGCGTGACATCACCCGGATCTACCAGGGAGAGGCGGCGGCGCGGCGGGGCGAGGCGCACTTCGACCGCGTCGTGCGACGCGGCGAACGGCCGGAAGAGATCGAGGACGTGGAAATCGAGCGTGAGGGCGACGAGATGTGGCTGCCGAAGGTCATGTCGGCGGCAGGGCTCACATCGTCGAGCAGCGAGGCCGTGCGGCTGATCAAACAGGGCGCCGTGCAGGTGGACGGGGTCAAGGTGACCGACAAGTACTACCGGGTGGCGACGAACGGGTCCGCCTTGATTCAGCGCGGGAAGCGCCGGTTCGCTCGCGTCCACTTCCGCTAGAGGAAGGGGAGGGGATCCCGGGCGGGACTGCGAGATACGTCAGACGGGGACGGCAGGTCGGGGTATCGACGTCGGTCTGCGGCGGCGGAGCGACGCGCGTCGACCGGGATGGGGCGAAGACAAGGAGCGGCCGGGTGCATATCGAAGTCAGAAAAGTCGAGAAGCCCTGGGGTCACGAGTTGGTCTGGGCGTATACGGACCGGTACGTGGGCAAGATACTCCACATCAAGGCGGGCGAGGCACTGTCGCTGCAATACCATGAGCGGAAGGACGAGACGCTCCACGTGCTGCGCGGCCGGATGGTGTTCTGGGTGGGGGAGACCGACGATGACCTTCGCGAGGTGGAGCTTTCCGAGGGCATGAGCTTCCGGGTCGTACCCGGGACCCGGCACCGTATGGCGGCGGTCACCGACTGCGATCTGCTGGAGGCCTCGACGCCCGAACTGGAAGATGTGATAAGAATCGAGGACCGCTATGGACGAGCATGAAGGTGCGGCGCGCGACGAGCGGAGGGCGGAGCCCAACGAGGTGGAAGGCGAGTCGGGCGAGGAGGAGCCCCGGCTGTTTACCGCGATCTTGGGGCTGGGCTCGAACCTGGGCGACCGGGTGCGCAATCTGGAGCGGGCTCTGGAGCACCTGAAACACGGAGTGCGGCTGGAGCGGCTTTCATCGGTCTACGAGACGGAGCCGGTGGGCGACCGGGAGCAGCCGTGGTTCCTGAACATGGTATGCTACGGTGCCACCCTGATGAAGCCGGACGCGCTGCTCGCCTACATCCACAAGGTGGAAGCGGATTTGGGTCGGGAACGGGGGGCGAAGCGGTCCGGAGCGAGGACGGTGGACATCGACATACTGGCGCATGACGACCTGGTGATCGACGAGCCGGACTTGAAGATTCCGCACCCGCGATTGGCGGAGCGCGCCTTCGTGCTGGAGCCGCTGGCGGAGATCGCACCGGAATGGCGTCATCCCGTGGAGGGGAAGACGGCGAAGGAGCTGTTGGCGGGCCTGAGAGGTGAGATCGTACGGATAATCGCCGATCCGCCCCCCATACAAGGAGCGGCTCCCATACTGTAGACCGTATACCGTAGACCGACTATCTCAGGATATTCGCGAGAGCTCACGCGACCGAGGATCACCGCACGACCGTAGGGGTTGTTGATGGTATTCCGCGCAGCAGTCAGGGCCAGCTACGACGCGGCTCTGTACATTCCGAACGACGAAGGCCCGGCGGGCAGGATCCACGGGCATGGGTACACGGTGGAGGCCGTGCTCGAGTCGGACGGTTTGGGCGGCTCGGGCTTCGTGGCGGACTTCGACAAGGTACAGCCGCTGCTGGCCGGGGTGGCCGGAGATCTGGACCACCGATTGTTGAACGATCTGGAACCGTTCGCCGGCGGAGTGCCGAGTGCGGAACGCCAGGCCGAATACTTCTACCATCGGTTGAGCGGCGAACTAAAGCGCGAGTATGGGGAGAGCGTGCGCGTGGTGAAGATCAGGGTGGTCCAGGAGCCGGAAGCGTGGGCGGAGTACGAGCCGTGACGAGGACGATGGGGCCCCGTGTCGTTGCAGTGGTGGCGGGGGCGCTGGCGGCGTCGTGGTTCGGCTGCGGGGGCGACTCGCAGGGTCAGGAAGCCGCCACGCAACGGGATGCGGAGCTGGAGCGCAAGGTCGAGGAGCTCCTTCCGCGGGTGGAGAGCTACGCGGCACTCGAAGCGGAGCGGGTGCCGGCAGTCGAACGGGCGACGGCGGAGACGCTGGAACGGTATTTGGTGCAGCGGCTGGAGTCGGAGTTCCCGGGCGATTCACTCGAGAACATGTCGCTGGCGTACGAACTGTTCGGCCTGATGCCGGACACCGTCGATGCCCGGCAACTGCTGATCGACCTGATGCTGGAGCAAGCCGTGGGCTACTACGATCCGGCCCGGGACGTCCTGTTTGTCCGGGAGGAGGCTCCGGCGGAGCTAGTGGACGCTGTTGTAGCGCATGAGCTGGTTCACGCGTTGCAGGATCAGCGGGCC
>JASFLD010000094.1:0-10552 GCA_050118275.1 Gemmatimonadales bacterium | reverse complement strand
CCAGTCGATGAGACTCGACGAAGAGCGGACTGTCGAGATAGGGTTCGCAGGCCCGTACGGCACCGTTGAAGCGCTCTATGTGCCCGACCTGGACGATGCGATGCTGCTCGTCCGCCAGCCGGATCAGTTCGTCTGCTTCGGCGGTCGTAGGCGTGATCGGCTTTTCGATCAGTACGTCGCAGCCGCCGGCGAGGGCGCGCCTCCCGACTGCGAAGTGGGCGCTGGTCGGGACAGCGACCGTAATGGCCTGCACATCCTCCAGCAATTGGTCGAGGGCGGGATAGGCACGCGTCTGCAACTCGGACGCGACATGGCGGGCGCGCTCGGCATCGATGTCGTAAACGCCCATCAACCGCGTGTCTGGAAGTTCCCGCAGCAGCCGCGCGTGGTGGAAGCCGAGGCTTCCGACTCCGACTACGCCTACCTTGACTCCGTCCACTGGCTCGTCAGACGACGACTCCCCGCTCGCTGGCTTCTATGAAGGCGAGCAAATATTCGACCTCTTCGCACGGTTCGCCCTCGGCACGGATCTTGGCAATACCCTGACCGACGTTCAGGTCGGAGTGAAACAACGTACGATAGGCCCTTTTCAGCTCCAAGCGGGTCTCTTTCGCAAAACCGCGGCGCTCGAGGCCCACGGTGTTGACGCCGGCCAGCCTGACCGGATTACCGGCCGCCCTCATGAAGGGGGGTACGTCTTTGCGCAAGCCGGAAGCGCCGCCCAAGAAGGCGTGCCTGCCTATGCGACAGAACTGATGGATCGCTGTGACGCCACCGACGACGGCCCAGTCTTCGATCACGACGTGCCCACCCATCTGCACCGCGTTGGAGATGATCACGTGGTCACCAATTCGCGTGTCGTGCGGGATGTGTGAGTAGGCCATCAACAAGCAGCGGTTTCCGACGATCGTGGCGCCGGAAGAGCGTGTTCCCCGATTGAGCGTTGCGAACTCGCGGATCGTCGTCTCGTCCCCCACGATCAGTTGGGTCTCTTCACCTTCGTACTTCAGATCCTGGGGATCGGTTCCCAGCACCGCACCTTTGGCTATCGTACAATCGCGGCCAACCCGTGTGTTCTTCTCGATCAGCGCCTGGGGCCCAATGACTGTGCGCTCCCCGATGACCACGTTCGGCCCGATGATGGCGTACGGCCCGACCTGCACGCCGTTCCCCAGTCGTGCACCCGGGTCCACTATGGCCGAAGGGTGAATCCGCGCAGGTGCCTCGGGCGCTCTGTCTGCGACAGTCGGTTCCGTCATCTGTCAATCACCTGCGCCTTCAACTCCGCCTCAGCGACGACTTTTCCCTCCACCCGTCCAACTCCCTTCATCACGCATACCGGCCAGCGCAATTTGACCATCGTCAACTCGAACACGATCTGGTCACCCGGCGTCACGGGACGTCTGAATTTGACTTTGTCCAGCGACATGAAGTATACGACTTTCTCTTCTGGGTTCTCCACCATGTCCATGAAGAGAAGTCCGCCCACTTGGGCCATCGCTTCCACCATCAACACGCCGGGCATTATCGGCAGGCCGGGAAAGTGTCCCATGAAGAACGGCTCGTTGATGGTGACGTTTTTGATGCCGACGATTCGCACCCCTCGCTCGTACTCGACGACGCGATCCACCAGTAGGAATGGATAACGGTGCGGCAGTATGTGGAATATCTCGTTGATGTCCACACGCCGGGCCAACTTCTTGCGCCGGATCTGTTCCGCGATGGCCTTCACGACCTCCACATTGCCTCGGTGCCCGGGGCGCTCCGCCACGATCTGCGCCTGGATTCGATGACCCAGCAGTGCGAGATCACCTGCCAGATCGAGGATCTTATGCCGAACGAACTCATCCGCGAATCTGAGCTCGACGCCCTCGTACAGACCGTCCGCCGTCAGGACCACGGTGTTCTGGGTGTCCGCTCCGTGCGCAAGCCCGATGGCGCGTAACTTTTCGGCGTCCTGATAGAACCCGAAGGTCCGCGCCGGACACACCTCACGCGCGAACGCATCGGATGCGACCTCGTGCGAGGCGAACTGGCGTCCGATCAGTGGGTGGTCGAATTCGATCGAGACCGAGAGAACGGACCGCTCGTCGGGCAACACCGCGTACTTCGAGTCGCCCTCGTTGACCACGAAGGGCTCGGTGCAGGTCCAGATGGGGGCATCCGATTTCAGCGTCTCGATTCCGGCGTGGTCGATGAGTTCGACGAAGGGCGCCGCACTGCCGTCGGCGGCGGGAGGCTCTTCCGCGTTCAGTTCGACGATCAGGTTGTCGATTCCCGTCGCCGACACCGCCGCCAGCAGATGCTCTACTGTCCGCACCCGAACGTCGCCGTCGCCCAACACGGTCTGGCGCTCGACCTCGACGACTCGGTCGACGCTCGCCTGGATGTCCGTCGCGCCAGCGATATCGCTGCGGCGGAAGATGATGCCTTGATCCGCGGCCGCAGGCCGCAGCACCAGCTCGACGGGTGTTCCCGAATGCAACCCCTTCCCTTTCAGGCGCGCTTCGCCGGCTATTGTTCGCTGCTTCAAGATCGGTGGTCCTTCCCTACTGCCGAGTATCGGCAGGTCACTGGTCTAAATTGTCGTCAGAATCCAGTCGGCGCTCGATTCGTCGCACCCGACGGACCAACTCGGGGAGCTTGAGGAACGCCGCGCTGGCTCTCATCGCCTCCGTGCGCGGCCGCGCCGGATATCCGAACCATGTCTCGCCGGCTGGAATATCGTGGCTGACACCAGCCTGTGCCGCGACCCTGGCGCCATCACCTATGTGCAGGTGGCCGACGATGCCGACCTGCCCGGCCAGAGCGACGCCGTTGCCAATCGTTGTGCTGCCGGCGATCCCCACTTGGGCGACTATGATACAGCCCTTTCCGATGCTGACGTTGTGAGCGATGTGGACCAAGTTGTCGATCTTTGTGCCGGCTCCGACGCGCGTCTCTCCCACCGAGCCACGATCGATACACACGTTGGCCCCGATCTCGACGTCATTCTCCAAAACGCAGCACCCGACCTGCGGCACTTTCTTGTGCTGATTCTCATGGAGAACGTAACCGAAGCCATCGACGCCCACTCTTGTTCCGCTGTGCAAGATACATCGCGCGCCGACCTCGGTGTTCGCGTAGAGGCTCACCTGATCCTTCAGTTCGCTACCGGCTCCCACGACGCAGTTCTCGCCTATGAAGCACAGCGGCCCAATCGTCACTCCGTCCCCCAATTTCGCGCCTGCCTCCACGACCGAATGTGCTCCGATCGAGACATCAGCACCCAACTCGACTCCTTCGGCCACCTGCGCGGTCGGCGCGATATGGGGCTCGCGCCTCGCTTGGGGATAAAGCAGCGACAGCGTCTCCGCCAAGGCCACGTGCGCGTCGTCCACCCACAACAAGGACGTATCGGATGAAGCGTCGATCTTCCCCAGGTCTCGACTGATGAGTACCGCTGCGGCGCTGGTCGCGCCAAGATACGGCAGGTACTTGCGGCGGGCAAGAAAGGCGATGTCCTTCGTGCCGGCGGTCTCCAGCGTGGCCACGCCCTCGATCACGCGCCCCGGATCGCCCACCAGTTCGGCGCCCAGGTGCTCCGCCAACTGGCTCAACCTCAGGCTATTCGACATTCCCACTCCTTGCGGTCACGCTCGCCCATCGCGGTGGCGCCATACAGAAAAGAGCGCCCACGGTACCCATTCAGGCCGCGGGCGCCAATCATTAGGATCCCGCCAAGAACTTCTCAGTCCTGCATGCTGCCAGGGGTTTGCTGGGCAGTCTGCTTCAGTCGCTCGATGACGATATCGGTAATGTCGAGCGTCGTGTCCGCCGCGATCAAGGCGCCCGCTGCCGCGTCGAAGATCATCGTATACTCGAACTCATCGCGAATCTGCGTCAAAGCGACAGTTATGCGATCGTAGATCGGCTGCACCAACTCCTGCTGACGTCGCTGCGCCACCTCTTGAAGATCATTCGCCCGCTGCTCGTACTCGAGGCGCTTCTGCAGGATCTCCTGCTGTCGCTCCTGCTTCTTCTCCGGAGACAACATGATCTGCTGCTGCTCGTACGTCGAGATCATCTGTTGCAGGGAATCTTCCAGCGCCCGCATCTCCGTCTGCCAACGAGCCATCTCGCGGTCGAAGGTCTGCTGCGCTTCCGCCGCTCCGGGTGTCTGCGCGATGATCTGCGTTGAGTTGATATAGGCAAGCTTCGTGTCTGCGCCTTGCGGCTGGCTGATTCCCTTGTAACCGAGCATCGCCAGTGCCGTGGCGACGACTACCGCACTCACTCTGTAACGCACCCCTGCTGTTCCCCTTTCTCGATTGCCGGTCCGCCGCCGCGGCCCCCACCGCGACGCCGGCTACCGTGGCGACCGGACTCGATTGACTACAAACTTAGAAGATTTGGCCAAATCGGAAATGCAACCTCCACCCGGGGTTCGGGTTGCCGAAGATATCGCGGGCATCGAGCGCGTAGGCGTAGTCGAGTCCCAACGGGCCCACCGGCGTGACGATGCTTACGCCCAAGCCCACGCCGCGATAGAGATCCGTGGGGTCGAACCCGGACGACCTCGCCCACACGTTGCCCGAGTCATAGAAGGTATTGACGAAGAAGGTACCTCCCAGATTGAGACCCAAGCTGGCGTACAGGCCGAAGAACGATTCCCCGACTCGATCGAGCCGGCTGAAGCCGGGCGTCTCACGTGGTATGTGGCCTTGGGGCGTGATGGTCAACTCCTCGTATCCGCGCAGCTGAGGGCCGTACTGGACACCTCCCATGAAGAACCGCTCGAGATAGAACGGATTGTTACCTACGATCATGCCGCCCTTCAAGCCCAGGCCCAGCGCCAGGTCGATGGGCGTCTTGCTGGGATCGGAGCGCAAGCGCGCGATCGGCGTATACCAGTCGCTCTCGACCGACAACTTCCGGTAGTCCCCGTCCCCGCCGAGCATGCCGCCGACCTGCTGCAGCGAGACCATGTTGCGGCTGCCGCTCGTCGGGAACAGCGGATGGTTGCGTGTGTCGCGCGTTATACGGACATCGATAGAGCTCCGCGTACCGACGTTCAGTAGTTGCCGCTGCTCGAGGTCCAGTTCCTCTTCATCCGAGTCGTACTCGTCACGGAAGAGACCGTACGTGACGGTTAGCCGGGTCCAGCGTGCGCCGAAGAACGGCGTGCCGAAACTCACGCTCCCGCCCGTCTGCCGCCTTCGCCCCAAGCCGATGTAGCTGAACCGATCCCGAGAGCTACGCAGCGTGATGCCGAAAGAGTTGCGACTGCCGAAGATCGATGGATCCGAATAGCCCAACTCGATGTCGTTGGTACGGCTGCCGAAGACCCAACGAAAGCGGCCAGACTTCGCCTGTCCGAACAAGTTCGGCTGCTCGTAGCCGATGAACCCGGCCACGCCGGCCGCGGGCGAGAGCGAAGCCCCGAAGTTGATGTTGCCGGTCTGCTTCTCCTTGACCTTGAAGGTAACGTTGATGTTGCCTTCGTCGTTGGGCCTGATGTCGAGCGCTTCGTTGGGGGGGAGCGGCTCGAAGAACCCCAGCCCCTGGACGGTCTGGTAACTGTTGACCACGCGCTCATCACCGTAGACGTCGCTGGGCAACAGTGTCAGGCGATCCCGGATCACGCGCTCGTGCGTCGTCGTGTTCCCGGCGATGTTGACCAGGTTGACGAACGCCTGCTCATTCTCCTGGATCCGCCATTGTAGTGCCACGCGTGGTTGACCGTCCGGCCCGTCCGGGAGACGCTCGACGATCGGATCGATCTGTGCGTAGAGGAAGCCCGAGTTCCTATACAATTGCTGAATCTGCTCGGTCGCCTCACGCCAGGCCCGGGTGTTGAAGACCGGATCTCCTTCTTCCTCACCGCCCCCTATGAGCGGCAGGCGCGAGAGCAACGAGCGACTGTGGGGGGCGAAGCGCACTTCCAGAACAGGGGTCGGGAAAAACTTGTTCCCCTCGATCGAGAAGTCCGCAATCCTGTACTGCTCGCCTTCCGACACGCGGATCACGAGCTTCGTCTTTCCCGTCTCCGGATCGACGACCATCGTGTCCCCGAGGACCTGAAAATCGAGGAAGCCACGTGAGCCGTAGTACTCCCGCAGGCCGAATTCCAAATCTTCGCGGTATTCATCCTCCCGGAATTCGCCCGCCTGCCACCACCAGAAGCCCTCCGGCTTGACGTTCATCGATCCGATCAGCTCGTTCGCACGAATCTGATCGATCCCCTCGAACTCGATCGCGGCGACGACAAGCCGCCGGCCTTCGTTCACGTCGAAGATCAAACGGTATTCGCCCGGCCGGTCGGTGGGCACCAGCGACGTATCGATCTGCGCCCGCACGTAGCCCTTCTTCGAGAGCTCGGAGCGGATCCGCAGCATCGCGTCGTGCACCCGCGCCGGCCGAAGAGGCTCGTTGGGAGTGAGCCCGACCGTATCGCGAATCGAGCCGGCGCTGATGTGCTCGAGTCCCTCGAACCGATAGCCCTGGATCAGCGGCCGTTCGACGACCTCGACCGAGAGCGTCATGCCGCCCGACGCGTTGTCGATCGCGTACACCCGAATGTCGTCGTATTGGCCTGTGGCGAAGAGTCGCTGAATCCCGCGCTGGATGTGTCGGCCGGTCACGACATCCCCGGGCCGGATGCCGAGGTCGGCAAGGATGACGGGAGTCGCCTGTCGGAGGTTGCCGGTAACCTGGATGGAGTCGACGCGCACGGAAGGCGAGCCGGCCTGGGCCCGCGTCTGGCCAGACAATGGGTCGGCCCTCGCAAGCAGAAGAACGAGGGCCGCTGTGAGCAGAGTTAGTCCGCTTCGCCTCACGCCGTGAACGACGATGATGAAAGTACGCTGAACTCCAATCGCTCTCCGTCCTCGGAGACGCCGACTTCGATCACATCACCCGGCGCCAATTCGGCCATCAGGATCTTCTCGGAGAGCGGATCCTCCACGTAGCGTTGGATCGCGCGTTTGAGTGGGCGCGCCCCGTAGGTCACATCGAATCCGCGATCGACCAAAAACTCGACGGCCGGATCGGTGATCTGCAGCTTCAGGGCCTCTTCCTTGAGCCGTGCGCGAACGTCTCGCATCAATACGCTGACGATTTCGCGGATATGCTCCTTCGTCAACGGGTGGAAGACGATCACGTCGTCCAAACGATTCAAGAACTCGGGATTGAAGACCTTCTGGATCTCGTCCTTCACCCGCTCGGCCATGTCCTCGTACGCCGCGCGTGCATCGTTCGTGTGGAACCCAACGCCACCGCCCTTCACGATGTCGCGTGCACCCACGTTCGACGTCATGATCAGAATCGTGTTCTTGAAATCGATGACGCGCCCGTAGTTGTCCGTGATCCGACCGTCATCGAGGATTTGCAGCAAGATGTTGAAGACGTCCGGATGGGCCTTCTCGATCTCGTCGAACAACACCACGCTATATGGCTTGTGGCGCACCGCCTTCGTCAGCGCTCCGCTGTCCTCATAGCCCACGTAACCCGGCGGAGCACCGATCAGTCGACTCACCGAGAACTTCTCCATGTACTCCGACATGTCCACGCGAATCAGCGCGGTCTCGTCCGCGAAAAGGAAACGCGCCAGCGCCCGCGCCAGTTCGGTCTTGCCGACACCCGTCGGCCCGCTGAAGATGAATGAGCCGATCGGTCGATTCGGATCCTTGAGGCCCGCACGGCTGCGTCGGATCGCGCGGCTGATGCCCGCGATCGCCTCGTCCTGACCGACCACGTGCTTGTGCAGCTCCTCTTCCATGTGCAACAAGCGGTCGGTTTCGCCCTCCTGTAGACGCGTGACGGGTATACCGGTCCAGCGCGAGACGATGAACGCCACATCGTCTTCCGTGATCGTCGGACGCAGCGTGCGACGCTCCTCTTCCCACTCCTCGCGCCGCCGGCGAATCTCCGCCTGCAGCTCTCGTTCCGTGTCCCGAAGCTCTGCCGCCTTCTCGAAGTCCTGCTCTCGTATCGCCGCGTCCTTTCCCTCGCCGATCTGCTTGACCCGATCCTGAAGATCGGCCACGTCCGGCGGTGGAACCTGAGTCGACAGGTGCACGCGAGCGCATGCCTCGTCGATCACGTCGATCGCTTTGTCCGGCAGATGTCGGTCGGTGATGTACCGCTCCGACAACTTCGCCGCGCACACCAGCGTGTCGTACGGCAACGTGACCTTGTGATGATCCTCGTAGCGGTTCTTCAACCCCTGCAGAATCGCGATCGTCTCATCCGTCGTCGGCGGATCGACCATCACGGTCTGGAAGCGCCGCTCCAGCGCCCCGTCTTTTTCAATGTACTTGCGGTATTCGTTCAGCGTCGACGCGCCGATGCACTGCAGTTCGCCACGCGCAAGGGCCGGCTTGAGCATGTTGGATGCGTCGATCGCTCCTTCCGCCGCGCCCGCTCCTACCAGCGTGTGGACCTCATCGATGAACAGGATCACATCCCGATTCTGTGCGATCTCGTTCATCACCGCCTTCAGCCGCTCCTCGAATTGGCCACGGTACTTCGTTCCGGCGATGACCGCCGCCATGTCGAGCGCCAGCACGCGGTGCCCTTTGAGGCTGTCCGCCACCTCGCCGCGCGAAATTAATTGCGCCAATCCCTCCACGATCGCCGTCTTGCCGACGCCCGGCTCGCCGATCAATACCGGATTGTTCTTCTTGCGCCGCGAGAGGATCTCCATCACTCGCTCGATCTCCTTCTCGCGGCCAATCGTCGGATCCAGCTCGCCCGAGCGCGCCAGCTCCGTCAGATTCCGACAGAAGTGGTCCAGCGCGGGAGTCTTCGACTTCTTCTCGCCCTTCGGGCCGGCTCCCGGAGCGCCTCCGACCTGTCCCGGGTTCGGCACGTCCGTTCCCAGTAGCTTCAGCGTCTGCTCGCGGGCCTGTTCCAGCGTTACGCCCAACGACTCCAGCACCTGCGCCGCGACGCCCTTCTCCTCGCGCAGTAGCCCGAGGAGCAGATGCTCGGTACCCACGTAGCTGTGGCTCATTTCTCGCGCTTCCGCCACGGCAAACTCAAGCACCTTCTTGGCCCGGGACGTGTAAGGCAGCTCACCGATAGTCGACCCGGCCTTGCCTTTCCGGACCTGCTCCTCCGTACGTTCCTGTACCTCGTCCAAATCGACGTTCAGGTTCATCAGCACGGCTGCGGCGACACCCTCGCCCTCGCGGATCAGGCCGAGGAGGATATGCTCGGTGCCCACGTAGTCGTGCTGAAGGCGAACGGCCTCTTCCCGGGCCATCGCCAAGACTTTACGAACTCGATCGGTGAAATTGTAATTCATCGAACCCTCTACACCCGAACCTTGTCCACCCCCTGCGCCTCAGCTGTGTGCCCCGGCTCTGGGGTCCGCGTCTCTCAAAGCTGAACGCACGTAATTTGCGCGCTGTATGTCAAGCTCAGCCGTAGAGAGCGAACCTTCGCCGGCGTCTTCCAGGTGGGCGTTTTGAGCGAAAACCATGGTTCTGTTCAACACGTATACACTGGGCCTAGAAAGAAGTTTCAGAGAAAGGCCCAAGCGGACGCCCGACAACAAGTTCATCATTTCATCGAAGGCCAGCGACCGCGCGTGACGCAGCAGGCCGTAGGCGCGCCACACCTTGTCTTCGATGACGGTGGGAGCGTCGCGAAGCAGGACCGATCGCGCTTGACGCTCGTAATCGACGACCTGAGCAACGATTTTTTGCAGGTGGTCGATCAAGTCCTCTTCGCTCTTGCCCAGCGTCGTCTGATTCGAAACTTGAAACAGGTTCCCGATCACCTCGGAGCCCTCGCCGTACAGACCTCGGAACGTGAGTCCGACTTGCGAGATCCCCTGTAGTACCTTGTTGATCTCCTTCGTCAATACCAGGCCCGGGAGGTGAATCAGCACCGAGGTGCGCAACCCTGTCCCGCAGTTCGTCGGGCACGAAGTGAGGTGACCGAACTCATGATGGAACGCATAGGGCAACTCGCCGCCGAGATCCTCGTCCAGCACATCGACCATCTGCCAGGTCTGCCGCGGACTGAAACCGCTCGTCAGGCTCTGGAGCCTCAGGTGGTCCTCCTCGTTGACCATGAGGCCGACGCAATCGTGCGTCGACATGATCAGCGCCGCTGACGAGGCATCGCTCCCGCTGTCGCCTACGAGCTCTCGACTCACCAGGTGGCGCTCCAAGAGCATCTGGCGTCTCCGCCCGTCCAGTTCGTCGATCTCGACGGTCACTCCGCCCGCGAGGGTCGGCGTCCGTTCCGCCATCTCTCTGACCGTGGCGAGGATCGCCGCACGGTCTCCGGCTTTGGCGCGGCTGGAGAACGGGTAGCCTTGCAGGTTGCGGGCGATGCGCACTCGTGTGGACAGCACGATATCGCTGTGCGGTCCCGAGGCATCCAGCCAGCTCAACCCGAAATCGGGCACGGATGTGAAGTCGAGCCGGTTCATACGTCGATCGCCGCTTCCAGTTCTTTGATCTGATCACGGATCATGGCGGCCGCCTCGAAGTCCTCCGCCTCGATCGCCCGTTGCAGTTTGCGTCGCAAACCGACCAGGCGCGCGCTGCGGTCCGCC
>JASFLD010000093.1:0-10659 GCA_050118275.1 Gemmatimonadales bacterium | reverse complement strand
CCCGTGACGTCCACCTGTAGTCGTTATCTGGATAGCCTCCGGGCGTCCCACCGACCGGTACGAGTTCGTCGGGCTCGGTGACCTCGCCTTCGATGATGTACTCCAGCGCATCGGGCGCGCCGTTGACGATGGTGGCGAGCCGCTCGATGGCGTAGGTATAGGTCGCCACCGGCTCAAGCCCGTCCCACCTCATGTACCAGTCCCAGAGGGGGTCATTGTAGCGTTCTTGGCCCCACGTATAGGCGAACTGGGTGACGAAGCCGTCGGGGTTGTAGACCGGCTCGAGGGCGGGCAGCCGGGGATCCTCGCCGGCGATGCGCACGCCCGTGTGGAAGTAGTAGCGTGTGGCGCTCAAGCTGTAGTAGCCGTCGGCGCCGGCGCGCTGGAAGACGTCGCTGTTGCCCACCGTGTCGACGATCAGCTTGAAGTTCTCGAGGGTGAGCGGACCCTGCGGGACGCCACCGGCGGCGGCCAGGTCGAGCGACAGTTCGGGCGCCGGATCGCCCAGTTGATGCTTACCCGGTTCGGTGAGGTCGGTGCAGGCGACGGCGAGCCCGACGGCCGCGGCCGCAGCCAGCGCCAGGGAGCTATCTCGATTCAACCATGTTCTGAGGTTCATGTCTGCCTCCCGCTAGCGGCCCGCGCCAGGGACATAGGTGAAGCCTACGCTGAACCGCAGGTTATGGATCGTGGACTGCTTGTCCGGCGGCTCACCGCCCGGCTCGGGGACGCGTGGCTCGGCGAGCAGCGGATTGGAAAGGTTGAACCAGTCGCGATCGTAATCGAAGAGCGCCACATCCCGGATCTCGAAGACGATTCCGGCGCCGCCGGCGATGGCGTAGGTGGCGCCGACGCCGAGATTCAGGCTGTAGCCGTCGCGTTTCTCCTCGCTACGGTTCTGTTCAGGGTCGAGGGTGAAAGCGTAGTAGCCGACACCACCGACGACGTAGGGAGCCAAGCGGGAGAGTTCCATACCCACCTGAGCTTGCAGGCCGACCACGTAGCTGGTGACCTTCTGGGCAGGCTGGTACAGCGTAGTCTCCTCGCCGAAGTCCATCCGAACCAAGGGGTAGAACGAAGGATCGGTCTCCGGTCGGGAGACCTGTCCAAACAGCCCGATGGCCAGGTTGCGGGTGAAGTAGTAGTTGGCATCCAGGGCGCCGACGAAAGTCGTCTTCAGCGCGCTCGATTCGGCGAAATCTTGGGCGCCCACACCAGCGGACAGCCGAAAGCGGCCGGCCTCGATTTGCGCGTTGGCCTCTGCCGAGAGCGCGAACAGCAGGAGACAGGCGCCAAGCGATAGAACGAGCTTTTGCATGGCCGGACCTCCCTTAGAATCCGAAATCGAGCGAGAAATGCTGCGTCTTATCGAGATCGCCCATGGTCACGTAGGCGTAGTCGAACGTCAGGTTGCGGTCCCAAACGGGCAGCTTGATTCCTACGCCGGCGGAAAGGCCGTCGCTGAAATCCCAGGGCGCTTGATTCTCGTTCAGCCAGCGCTTGCCCCCGCGTAGGAAGAAGGTCTGGCGGAAGCCGTACTCGAGGCCCATCGCGAACTGTATGTTCGTGTCGATGCCGTCGAACACCTGAGCGTGCAGATCCAGCTGATGCTGGTCGTTGGGGCTGAATACGGCCTCGGGGGGGCCCAGAAGCGAGCTTCGGACCGAGAACCGCAGAGCGGTGGGCAGCTGCATCTTGTTGGTGTCGTAGCGAACCGTCTTGTTGCCGGCGGCCGGGAACACCTCGCGGTCTTCAAGTACGATAGTGGAGACCACGCCGCCGTCGAAGCGGCCCTCGGTGCCGAAGTTGGTGACAGCCGCGCCGAGGGTGAGCCCGTAGATACCGACGTCGAAGTAGGCGCCGACGTCAAAGCCCAGATACTTGGCTTTGGCCAGGTCGATGCCCTCTTCGATGTACTTGCCCGCGACCCCGACGGCGAGCCGGTCGGTGACGCGACGGGAATAATGGAGGCCGATCGCCGCTCCGGTCCACTCGACCACGGCGCCGAAGGAGGGATCGTTCCCCGTCGGATACTCTTCGGTCGTGCGCTCGATCTCGCCGGAGCTGAAGTAGGAGAGGCTAACGCCGAGCGCGCCATCTCCCACCGCGAGCACGACTCCGCTGAAGAGACTGCTCATCCCGCTGTTTCCATACAGATCCGCCGACGTGACACCGACGGCGACGGTCTCGACATCGACGATGGAGGCGGTATTCCAGTAGAGTGAGCTCAGGCCGCCTCCCAGTGTTGTGCCTATGCCACCCAGGGCCATGGCCCGGGCGCCAACACCGATACCAAGGAAGTTGGCGCCACGGGTGGCGACGCGTGAAATCTCGTTGTCGGGATTGGGCTCGAGGAGGTTGCCGACGTTCTGGGCGAACGCCGGGGCAACCGACACGAGCGCCAGGCCGACCGCGATTGCTATGGCTCTGTGTTTCATAGGTCAAGCCTCACCGGATGATGATGAACTTACCGAGCTTCTTCGCGTTGCCGCCGTTTTCACCGGTCGCCTCCACCAGGTAGAGGTAGACCCCCGCGGCCATCTCGTTGTCTTCCACTGTGCGCATGTTGTAAAACAGGTCGCCGTTCCCCATCAGGTCTTCGGGCCCCCACTCCATCTGCTGCACGAACTGACCGGCGGCTGTGTAGATCCGAATTCGGCCTTCGGGTGGCAAATTGGTGAACATGATACGCCGCGTACCGCTCTCCTGCTCGTAGACGGAGTAGAAGATGTAGGGATTGGGCACGACCTTGACGTCGTCGAGCGAGTTCCCGCTGAGCCGGTCGATGTCGTTTCCGGTCCTGGCGGGCGTCAAGTTGAACTCGTAGCGGCTCTCGCCGGTTAGGCCGGCGGCGTATTCGACGGCGAGGGTCATCCCGTTGCGGATGCTCACGTAGCCGTCCTGGCCCGGGCCGGTGACCGGATTACACGTCGAGCGGTTGCCGCAGCCGAGGACAGCCGATGTCCAGATGACCCGCGGCGTCGTGGTGATCTGCGGTTCGCCGTCACTGCCGGTCGACACATCACCATTGCTCGATTGGGCGATTTCGACATCCTCGATTAGGATCAGGCGGACGCCAGGTATCCAGTGGCCCGCCGGAACCTGGACGGTCATGGTGTCCGCACCGGTCCCCAGCAGAGCCTCCGCGAGAAGATCGTCTTCGAGTACGGCGACGCTAACCTCTCGCCCGGCTCCGGCGTTGGCCGTAGCATCGGTGATCGTGAACGGCAGAGAGACGCTGGCGAGGGTCACGTCCTCTGGCGCGAGGCCCAGCGCATCGGCGATCAGGTCGATCGAAGCTTGATCCGTCACACTGCTGCTTGTTTCGGACCGTCCGGTGACCGCCGCCTCGTACGCCGTCTGTGTGTTGGCCGGGTTCTCCTGGTCGACGCGGACGGTGCTGGCAAAGGCATCACCGACCCAATCGACGGTCAGGAAACCGTAGGCATCGCCGGTTGCGTCGGCATCGCCGTCCAGCCATTCCAGCGAGGGCCATGAGGCGCTGCGCAACTCCTCACCCTCGAGCGCCCAGTATTCGTCGAGCTTCTCCCCGGGCGAGTTGGTGGCAGAAACCACGAAGCCGCCGAACTCGGGCCGGCTGAAGACATCGGACGGAGTGAAGGCGGTACCCGTCAGGACGCTGGAGACGAAGAGTGGTACGGCCGTCCCGTGCTCCGCCACGACCCCCGCCGTCGCAATCAGCCGCTGCGTCGTGATATCCGGGGTCTCTTCGACCTCGAGCTCGCCCGCGTTGGCGGCGATCACTACACCGTCGGGGCTGGTGGAACGGAACGCGTTCTGGGCGAATGGCACGTATATGGGATCACCGTTCTCATCGAAGCCAGTACGCGCGGACCGATAGAGGACCACAGTACTCGAGTCGATCGTGCCCTCGGCCGAGTAGTAGTCGTACACCCTGACGCTGTCGCCGAAGACGACGTCGTACGAGGCCGCGACGTCGATGGGTGCGGTGATCTGCACGCTCACCAGACCGCTGCTCGTGGCGACCGGTCCGCGCTCCGATGTGAAGGCGGCGCTGGCGGCCACGGCTCCGGCCTGGGCGGAGACCGGCACGTAGACGGATGCGACGCTGGGCTCGTCCCGACCCGTTAACAGACCGGAGCGGGAGGGCGGCAGGACGGTGACAACGCTGCTCAGCAAGACCCTGTCAACGCGGTCATACGCACCGTCGCCATCGATGTCCACCGAGTCATCGACCATCATGTCGATACCGTCGGTTTCTGCCACCAGCGAGTAGAGATAGGAGCGCCCGCCGGTGACCTGCAGGTCTACGAAGGTCGAGGGGTAGCGGCCACGGTCATCGGGCTCCAGAGTGGCGTAAGCCTCCCAGCCGGTGCCGATGACCTTGCCGGACTCGTCGGTGGCGTAGTCAGCGGGACAGCGATCACCGGCGCCGGTCGCGGTCCATGTGTCGCCGTTGTTGCACGACTTGAACAGGTACACGCGGTCGACATGGTTGGAATTGACCAACGCCTCCAGATCGTCGACGAGGGTTGGATTCAACTCTTTCAGTCGGCCGTACTCGGTTCCCGGCTCGGCTGCTCTTATATCCTCGACCACTTTGAGTGCGTAGGGGTCGCGCCAACTGGCGGCCTCATTCCCCAACAGCAGCGTGACGCTGTCCTCGCCAAAGCCGCGCGAGCCGCCCTTGACGCTCACAGAGACGATCGAGGGAGGTAACGGCACGCTGGGACCGAGGTAGAAGTCGTTGACGTAGAAACTGTACATGTTGTCGAGCAGCGACATGAAGCGGATGGAGTCGGGCGCGGCGAAGGCGGCGACCACGAACGGTGCCGTGTCGCCCGCTGCCAGCGGGAACGGACCCACACCCAGCCACGAGGCGTTGTACGCCCAGTTGAGCGTGTGGTCGGGCAGGGTGTCGCTCCATAGGGCCGTACAATCGTTGGTGACGGGGTTGCAGGTGTCGAACCACAGCGTGTCCGGACCGGTGCCGGCTCCGGGCGGCTTGTTGGTGTACTGCCAGTCGCCGGGAACGTAGTAGTTGAAGCCGCCGGGGCCGCGCGGATTCGCCGGATCGAGCCGTGTATCGGAGCCCGCCTCGGGCTTGAACAGCATCCAATACTCGCGGATGGACAGCAGGTTCGGGTCGCGGCCGCCGAGAGCGGCGATGGGCTCGGCGGCGATCGTGCCCCAGCCGCGACGCATGTCGAGTGACGAGAACTGCGTCTGCGTGCACTCGAAGCCGCAGAGCGACATCCGGTTGTAGGTGATCGTGTCGCCCGCCAGCGGGTGGCCGGGGTTGTAGAACGGGCTGGTCGGATCGGAGAAGTGCTTGAAGCGCAGATCGCCGATCGGCGTCTTTAGGAACATGAACCCAGAGGCGCCGGCTCGAAATCCCGCCGTGCTGCGCGTGCTGGGGCAGCCGACCGAAGTCGGGACGGGGTCACCGCCGTCGCAGTCCGCCGTGCGGCCCAGCTCGTTGCCGACAACGGCTCCCAGCTGCGGAAGAGGATGTATCGCCGCGCGCCGACCATCGCCGCCCCGCAGCCAGCGGGGCTCGACGCCAACGTAGACGGAGTCGTAGTCGAGGGGGACGCCGTAGACGTCCTCGCTGTTGTTGATGAGCAGACCCTCGTAGATGAACATGCCGGCCACGGTCGGGATCTTGAAGCTGTAGGCGTTGAAGACCCAATCGAGGCCCGGCGCGTACCCCTGCAGGGAAGGGTCACCGGACTGTCCGGGGATCACCTCGCCGTAGCGGCGGATATGCTCCGCTCCGTGATCGCTCATCACGCCGAAGGTCTGGAAGTCGCCGATGAATGGCCTCTCCGACTCGGGGACGTAGTTGTCGGGGTTGACACGCCAGAACTCGAAGGCGAACTCATCTCCCTTCGAAGCGAACTCGTTCTGCCAGCCTTCAATGTTGAGCGGCCGGCGTCCTGTCCAGCCAGCGGCGCCCCAGGTCTCGGGGCAGTCGCTGCCGGCCAGGAGCGGGAATCCATCCGGGTAGCCGACAAAGTTGCCACCGTGGGTGCGGCAACCGGCGTTCCTAGCGGAGAGCGCGCCGCTGTGCAGAAGACCCGCGGAGCCGTCCCTGCCCTGGAACATGTGGATGCTGGACATTCTTCCCAGGTTCGCGATGAAGGTCCAGCCGCCGCCCTGAACGGTCTGTAGCGACGGTGCCAGTTCGCGATTGCGGACCCAGTCACCCCGGGCCACCGCCTCGAAGAACTGGACCTCGAAGTACTGTGGGATCCTCCCACTCGGAGATACCAGTGTCCCGCCGGTGTACATCGGGAGCGTGCAGCAGGCGATGCTGCCGTAGTCGCCCGTATCCATGAACCCGGTATTGGTCGTGAACGCGTGCAGGTTTGGATCGGAGAGACGCATGCCGGTCCCGGCGAAGTCACCGACACCGAAAAGGCGGAAGCCGCTTTCAGGTGGGCGGCAGAAATCCGGCGGGGCCTGTCCCTCGACTTGCCAGACCTCGCGCACATCACCGGGTGGAACGTCGCAGTATTGCTGGGCTCGCTGCGCCGCAGCGGGTGCGGGTCGGAGCGCGACCATCGCGCTCACGACGACGAGGGCGGCGAGTGTTTTCGCCAGCCACTTCGGGTGCCAATCTCGACTTATCATGGCTCTCATCGTTTCTCTTTAGGAAGCAAAGCACTGCCCGGGCGCCGGAACGTGACGCCGGCGCCCGGGCGGCCAGTCAGAAGCTCACACGCGCGCCGAAATTGAACGAGCGCGGATTCGAAACGTAATCCGGGCGATCCCAGGACTGACTGAGCGTATTCTCGGCTGAGGCTCCTCCGGAGACCTGTGTCAAGCGGGCCTGCGTGATGGCGCCGCCGTCGCAACGGCCGGTGCTCGGGAAGACCTGCAGGCAGTTCTCGGCGTTGAACAGGTTGAACACGTTCATGAAGACGCCGAAGCGCATGTTCGAGAGCTGCCAGTCCTTGCTGGCCCGCAGATCCACCGTGAAGTTGGTCGGTGACGTTCCGCTGTTGCGCTCGAGGCGCTGACTGCCGCTGAAGTTGATCTGCGGCGTGTAGGGGACGCCGCTGGAGATTCGCACCACGGCGCTGGCGCGGAAGAAGCGCAGCCAGCTGCCGAGCGGGATATTGGGCGTCTCGCGGCCGACGCCGAAGTTGACGACGGCGTTGAAGACGTGCGGCAAGTCGATGGTCGAGCGGATCTCCTCGCGTGACGGTGGGTCGCCTTCGCTCTGTTTCTGCTGCTCCAGATCCGGTGGCGCTGCGTTGGTGCGGACCTGCGCGAACGAGTAGCGGAGGTCGAAGCCCCAGTAGTTCGCCAGACGCCGGCGAAGCGAGAACTCGAGACCGCGCGACGTCTGGTAGTCGAGGTTCAGCAACACATCATAGAACGGCCGGATACTGCCGTAGGTGGCGGCCGGATCGTACACCGGCGTGCCGTCGGGTTTGTAACCGCCATTGCGGAAGCCGGTGAGGCCGCTCTGGTCCTTGTTGTACAGGATGACGCTGAGTCCGTAGCGCCCATCGAACAGGTCGGCCACGTAGCCGAACTCGTACAGCGTCGTCTGCTCGGTCGGCAGGCGCGGATTGCCCAGCAACGCCACCTCGCCGGGAGCGCCGGTGACGAACGCCTGCACGGTCCGGGTTCCTTCGAGATCGGTGCCGATCCCGGTTCCACGGTACAGGTTATGGAGCGTCGGGTTCTGGGCGTAGCGGCCCGCGTTGAACATGAAGGACGAGCTGGCCGTGACCGGGAACGAAATGCCGATCCGGGGGCTCAGCTGGGTCCGGCTGGGGGCCTCGCCGTAGTCGTCCTGGAAGGCGACGTCCGCCGCATAGCCCAGCAGCTCACCATCGCCCACCGCGTTCTCGACGGAGCAGGCGTTGAAGCCGGTGTAGGTCTGACCCTCGTACGTGTAGGTGAACTGGTCGGCCGGAAGGCCGAAGGCCGTCGGATCGTTGCACACCTCCAGCGCCGTCGTGCCATTCGTCGGGTCGCGCGGGTCGACGAAGGCCAGTCCACTCGCCTTCCCGTAGTCGAAGCGCAAGCCCAGACTGACGGTGATGAAGTCGTACTCGACCTTGTCCTGGACGTAGAAGGCCGCATCCCACGGCTTCGCGTAGTACTCGGACTGTGAGATCTCGACGTTGTTGAGGCCGACGTTTCGTCCCTCGAGGAAGGAGACGTCGTGATGCTGGTAGAAGACACCGGCCTGGACGTTGTGGTGGTCGGTGGCCTGCCACTCGAGGTCGGCGCGGGCCACGTTCGTGGTGAGGTCCTCGCCCCCGTAGATCTTGTCGGTGCCGAAGATGGGACTGTTCTCGTAGTTGCGCAGTTCACCGGTGTAGGCGAACGGGCCGTTCGAGTAAACGTAGGCCAGGTGGTCCTGCAGACAGACGCCCGAGAGGAACGCGCAGGTGTTGCGACTCTGCTTGAACTGGCCGACGGCGATGGTGTAGCGCGCCCGGGCGCCCAGGTTGTGGTCCCATTTGCCCACCAGCAGCTGCCGCTCGAGGTTGATCGAGCTCTGGAGGACGTACTGCTGTTCCTGATTGGAACCACGCAGATCCTCCATGCGGGTGACGTAGGCGCCGCCCAGGTAGGTCCGCTCGCAGACGTCGCTCCATTCGGGGTAGAGCTGCTTGCACTGGTCCACCAGATCGAAGCCGACCTGGAGCCACTCGAAATCGTATGGCTGCAGTTGCCGCCGGTAGTCGAGGAAGGTGAAGTTCAACTTGGCCAGCGGCGTGAAGTAGAAGCTCAGCTTCCCGAACAGGTCGCGGGTATTGTCGAATCCCAGGCTACGCCAGCCGGGCAGCAAGTCGTACAGCGAGGCGAAGTTGCCCCGCACGTCAGTCACGAACGAGAGGGGATTGTAGACGTCGTTGTCGAACTCGAGGACGCGGGTGGCCCGAGCGAGCTCGCGTCCCGCTACCATGAAGCGGAGTCGGTTGTCGGTGCCGGGGACGGGTCCCGAGACCCAGCCTTCCGCCTGGTGGTAGTCGCGCAGATCGTCGTAGTTGCTGCCCAATGCCCCCGACAGGCCCGAGCCCTGGTATTCCGCGGCGCCGCGCAGTTGGGTGCCGCCCTCCTTGGTCGCCACGTTGATGACGCCCGAGAGCGCGTTGCCGTACTCGGCATCGAAGCCGCCGCGGATGTAGTCGAGCTGCTGCACCGCCGAGCGGTTGACGAAGAACGCCGGGCCGCCGAAGACGAAGTTGTTGACCGGGATCCCGTCGATCAGCGTGGTCGTCTCGCCCAGACGGCCGCCACGGATGTGGACGGGCTCGAGGCCGCGGCGCGCATCGGTGAAGGCGATCACGTCGGTGTTGTCGGGCAGATCGATGAACCCGTGCTGCAGCGCCAGGACCTCTTTCAGGTCGGTGACCGGCAGCGCTTCGATCTCCGCCGCGGTCACGACATCGCGGGCGCCGGTCGCCTCGACATCGATGAGCGGCGTGCGCTGGACCTCGACGACTACCTCCTCGATCTCGACCGCCGCGGAAGGCAACTCGAAGTTGACCTGGCGGGTGACGTCGACGTTGATGACGACGTTTTCCTTGCGGACCGTGGCGTAGCCGATGATCTCGGCCACCACCGTGTAATTGCCCACGGGCAGGTTGATGAGGAAGTAGCGCCCGTTCTCCTGCGTGAGAACGCCGCGCTCGAGTTCCTCGATGTAGATCTGGGCGCCGGCAATCGGCTCACCGGTCTGTGCGTCGGTGACGACACCGGTGATCTTGCCGGTTTGCGCCCAGGCGGTGGTCGCGCCGAGCAACAGCAGCCCTGCCGCAAGCAGCAGATGCCGCATCGCTTCCTTGGCTGAGACGCGCATGTCAAATCCTCCAGGCGAACGGGAAGTGAACCCCGGCAAAAACGCGCGGGAAGCTGTGGTACGAGTTATCGACCCTGATCAGAGAACGGCGATTAAGCCCACGGCGAGGCGATCGTAATCGTAACGCGCCGTGCGCGGAGATTGATCTGGTGGCAGGAGTCTCGGTGGGAAATTTGCTGAAGGACTGGCGGCGGAGGAACAATATGGACACACGCGGCCTACATGGCTGTGTGCCAGCTTTCGATGCGCGAATTTTTTGCTGCGGCTGACTTACCAAGTATGAGCCCATCCCAAGGCTCCCCTCACCGGTGCGCTATGTAGCCACCAGCGATTGTGGCAACGACCGCTAATCGCATTTTGACTGTAACTCGCTTCTATCTAGGGCGCGGGAAAAGAACTGTCAAGAGGCACACAAGGAGTCCTTCGCCTGCTTCTCGTGCCGGGGCGGCGCACTAGTCCCGCTCGACTCGTTTGTGGCGGCCAAGCCGATCGACCCAGAGCAACTCTGCGGGTAAGAGAATACATGATGGGTACTGCCGAGCAGGCGCGGACGCACTCGTCTCGATCGCGATATGATCGGTCGCGAGGTGGTGGAGCGGTTCGACCCGGGAGTCGCAGTCGGCGGCGTTAAAAGCCCGTCAGAAGCTCATGCGCGCGCCGAAACTGAACGAGCGCGGATTCGAAACGTAGTCCGGCCGGTCCCAGGCCGTGCTGAGCGAGTTCTCGGCTGCGGCCGTCCCGAAGGCGCGCCGCTGCGTGATGGCGCCGCCGTCGCAACGGCCGGTGCTCGGGAAGACCTGCAGGCAGTTCTCGGCGTTGAACAGGTTGAACACGTTCATGAAGAC
>JASFLD010000092.1:0-10694 GCA_050118275.1 Gemmatimonadales bacterium | reverse complement strand
AGGATACCAAGAAACAGGGGCATGAGTATGGAGAGGTTGACTTTCGATTGGCGAAAATCGACCCTCCATGGAAGACTGGCAACCATTCGGGCATGTATCGAGGGACGTCTGTCGAGTCTTCGCGCGTGCCGTCGCGGCTTTCCTCTGATGTTCTCCAGGCTCTCGAAGAACATGTAGGTGCCGATTCCACCCAGCATGAGCACATAGGTGATCGTGATGAAAAGGTCGGCCTCTCCCAACATCCGCAACAGCTTGATGAGCAAGACGCCGACGGAGCCTCCGGCGACGCCACCGATGAGCAGCAAGATGCCCATCCTGAAATCCACCGAGCCGGCTCGTGCATGCGCATACATCCCCGAGGCGGAGGCTGCTACTATCTGGTTGGAGTCGGATGCAGCAGCTACCGTTGGGGGAACCCCGATCATGATCAGTAGGGGGGTCAGCAAGAACCCTCCGCCCACGCCAAAGAGGCCTGACAGGAAACCAACGAGGCCACCGAGACCGAGCAGAAGAAACAGGTTGAGTGAAACCCCAGCGACTGGGAGGTATATGGAGAGCTCCACTCATCCTCCTCGAGGCGATTGACTCTCGGTGTCCTTGCCTAGCGGTAGGAACACCGAGAACGTCGACCCTCTGCCGACCTCGCTCTGAACGGTGATTCTCCCGTGATGCTTCTCGATGATGCCATACGCCACCGAAAGTCCGAGGCCGGTGCCCTTTCCAGGTTCCTTGGTCGTGAAGAAGGGTTCGAATATCTTGTCCAAATCCTGCGCAGGAATCCCGACACCCGTGTCGCTCACGTCCACACGCAGGAACCCGTCTCCATTCACAGTGGCTCGTACGTCCAGACTACCGCCATCGGGCATGGCCTGTATGGCATTCAAGAACAGATTCAAGAACAGTTGCTGCAGGTTCCTCGGATTTCCTCTGATGCGAGGTAGGTCATCGCCAAAATCGAGATTGAGCTCTATTCCGCCAAGCTTTAGCTCGTTGCCCACCAACCTCGCTGTGGAATCCACCACCTCGTTCACCGAGACGCCGGTAAAGACTGTCTTTTCGGCGCGGGTGAAGTCCAGCAGGTTCCTTACCGTCGCACTGGCACGTTCCACTTGCGTGTTAATCTGCCCGAGCATCTTGAGTCTTTCGTCGGTCGAGTAGTCGTCATATCCGCCTATGAGGGCTTCGGTGGTGATGCCGATGTTGTTGAGCGGGTTGTTGAGTTCGTGCGCGATACCAGAGGTCAGGCTACCCACAGCCGCCATTCTTCCTGACCGCAGGAGTTGCTCCTGACGCAGCACGAGATCTTCCAACATCTGGTTAATCGCGATCGCGAGGTTGGAGAACTCGTCGCGGTACTTGCGTGTGGGAGTGATCGGGGAATAATCGCCGGCGCCGATCCTGGCCGTGTACTCGACAAAGCGACCCAGTGGGGTGAGCACGGCTCGTATAATGAAGCTGGCAATGTACGCCATCACAAAGAGCATGAAGATCAGAAATCCGACAGCGGCGACCATGGACGTGTTGAGCATCGAGTGCACGGTCAGCCGTTCTCGATCGATCATCTCCTGAGCATCGGCGAGGACTTTCGTACCACTTCTTCTGAGCCGTATTTCGAGACCACGTTGCTCTGTATCTTGGCCTGGTATCGCATCGCTACTGACTTCGAGGAGGCGCTGCAGGAGGCCCTGGTACTCGATAAGCGTCTCCTGCATGTTGAGATACTTTTCCCGGCCGACGACCGATTGTATTTCATCGGCGCTTCGTCTTAGGTGGTCGTCGGCCATGTGAATGTTGTCCAGGGCATCGGTGAGGTTCGTGCCGTACAGAAAGAAGTTCTTCTCGAATCTCCGGGCCTCTTGAACTTCAGTCGTATAGTTGCCGAGCCTTTCAATGAGAGCCAGTCTGTCCTTTGACTTGGAGATGAAGATAAGGGCGGTAACGGTGACTCCCCCCAACAATGCGAAAATAAAAAGAAAAACACCCGCGATGCGGGTGCGAATATTGATGCTTGGTCGTTCCAACAGTGCCCGCCGAGCTTGCGACACGCGGTCGTCACTCTCCGCGCGGGGAGAAGGCGGCGTAGGTGTAATGCTGAGACTCTCCTCCATCATCGGCGGTCCGTGGCTAAAGGCCTCAGTTGATCCGCCTCCGCTGACGTAGCACGGCAGGTGACGCGGCTCCGTGCGAAACTCAAGCTCGGTTGTCGCTTGCCCGCGGAGACGAGTGCGACTCTCTTCTGCTTCAAGAACTCGAGTCCAAGCGGAAGACGTCCCTCTTCGCCCCTGAGTGCTGGTACCAACGACCAGGTTGCGTGGTGTGAAGCCTCAGAGGGAGACACGTATCCCTGGGTCCAGCGTGCTGATACAACTCGCAGGGAAAGTGGCTGGATCTATTGTTACCTCGAGTTGACGGCTCTAGTGCATCTCCCACTTGATGAATGGCTCTTTGATGTCCACCATGGCATTTACGATTAGTTCCACGAGACCGCCATACGTGATGTTGCTCTTCTCCAATACACCGTAGTACTGCAGCAGGTCTCGGAGCTGACCCTTACAGTTGGAGCACGGGGCGCAAAGATACTTCTTGACGTCTGGCCCGGGTTGATCCGCGAACGCATCGAGGATCTGCTTGAGCTTCATCCGGCCGGCGACGCTGACCCGCCAATCGGTGAAATTGTTGGGGGACATTACGGCGAAGCCGCTGCCGCCACCGCAGCAGTAGTTGTCAACTCCGTGCGGTGTCATCTCTCGGAACTGGGGACACAGATAACGCAGAATGCGTCGTTGCGGTTCCACGATCCCCAGGTTGCGAACGATGTTACAGGGATCGTGCAATGTCACCGGAAAATCGTTTTTCGATGGGTCGAACTTGATCTTACCGCTGAAGACGATCTCCTCCAGAAGGGTCATGCAGCTCTCTCTTGCCACCGCCAGGTCACCGGTGAGCACGCGATCCGAGACGGTCAGCATCGCCTTGTGCTGGTGGCCACACTCACCCGCCACGATCTTCTTCACCTTTAGCTTCTTGGCCGCTTGAGCGTGCTTCACCGTCACTCGCGACAGCTGCACGTCATCGTAGAAGAGGCCGTAGTTGACGCCGTCGTATGCCACCGCGTCGGACGACAGGGTCCAGTCGATGCCGGCTGCATTGAGGATGATGGCGAATGCTCCCGGATTCTCGGGCCAGGCGAGTATCTCTCCTGCGTTGTGGATCAACAGGACGTCCGCGCCTTCCCTGTCCCATGGCGTCTTGACCTGGATTCCCGTTTCCTCGGTCATGTCCTCGTCGATGAACTCCACATTGTCCTTGACGACGACTTGGTTCATACCGGTGGAAGAGCCCACCTCGAGTTGTAGAACCGTGCCCTTCTCATGCAGCTCTTTCGGAGCCCACCCCAACTCCTGACTGAACAGCTTCCGCAGCTCGCGGCTGATCAGACCATTGTCGAGCCCGATCGGGCAGGCTTGGGCACACCGCCGGCAGAGAGTGCAGCGATAGGCGAGCTCGTAGAGTCGCGTTATCGTGGCCCAGTTGAGCTCGATGTCGCCGTGGGTGAACTTGGCGAACAGCTTGCCGCCCGGCTTGGCGTACTTCG
The DNA here is from genome assembly GCA_050118275.1 of Gemmatimonadales bacterium. Classification (GTDB taxonomy): domain Bacteria; phylum Gemmatimonadota; class Gemmatimonadetes; order Palauibacterales; family KS3-K002; genus JASFMO01. The sequence goes on along the minus strand of JASFLD010000092.1, from coordinate 7,099 downwards.
CGACCAGCCGCCGCAGTACCTCGGCGCGGTAGGTCGGTCGATAGATCTCCTTACCACCGCTAGCCGTAAAGATCGGGCAGGCATCGTTGCAGCTCTGGCAATTCACACAGTAGTCAAGCGACAGCAGAAGTGGCTGTAGGAACGTCCAGTTGTTGTTCTTCTCCAGCAGCTTCTTGAGGCCCGCTCGAAACTTTTCGACGTACTCCTCCTCCTCGGCCGTGCTTTTCGGCATGGGGATGCTGACCGCCACCACACCGTCCAGGTTGCAGACCACGCTGTCCTTCGTGGCTGGACTGAGTTCTCGCCAGGCCGGCTGATCCTCGGGGTTGTCGTATGGAGGTGGAAGGCGTACGAGATCCTCGGGTCCGATTGGGCACAATACCTCGTCACGACCCTTGCTTATGTCCTTCACACGCACTTTGCGGCTCACGTTTTCATCTCCTCAGTAGCAACGTCCACCCAGTTCTTGCTCCCGTTCGCCTTCACGTGAGGCGCGGCCCACGTCACCGGCTGTTGCAGCAACCGATTCGCCTCGCGCTCCAGACGTCCGCCAGCGGTCAGCGGCTCATCGTCCCAGCGCACTTCGTGGTACGTGAAGTACTTCGCGACGAAATGCATCATCCGACTGAAGGGTAGGTAGGCCAGGAACACGAGCGCGAGTAGGATGTGCGCGGCGAGCACGCTGTTCGTGCCGCCTGACATATCGCCCGTGACCAACCCCGTGGCGTAGCCCCATACCTGCGCTGCGAAATCTTGCGTAGTAGCGAGAGCATAAACACCGGTCCCGAAGACCGCCAACAAGAGGATGAGGTTGAACAGTGCGGCGGGAGGCGTGAACTCCTTCAGTCGCGGCTCGGCAAACCGAGTGATCAGCAGGCCGAGAGCGCCGAGCCCACCCAGCGCGAACCCTACACCGGACAGTATCGATATGCCGGCTCGCCAATCCGCTGCCCTCTGCAAGCCCGCCAGTTCGAGTCCGCCGGTCAGCAACAGCGCCGCCCCGGCAGCGATCAGTATGTACATCCCCACGTGGAACGGAAAGGAGAACCTCCATACGCGGCGGTTGTGCTCCCAAACGCTCTTGAGCAACAGAATCTCCTGAAGCATGTAGAGAAATTCGCTTGTCAGGTCCTTCTCACGCGGCTTCGTCCACCACTCGTACTCCTCCAAGTACGAACCGCCGTAGTGACTCTTCCCTTTCTCGTGGGGCACGGGGGCCAGTTCCCAACGAAGATGCACCGGAAGCTTCGCTATCCTGACCGTTCTCCATACAAACGCCAGGACGAATACCGCCAGCAGCACCCAGGAGACGACTATCAAGAATGTGGCGCTGAGCATTCAGAGTTCCTCTTCGGTCGAGTGGTACTTCTTCATCTGCATGAGCTCGTGGATCCCTGCCCCGGCCGACTCGAGATCCGTCTGGTCGTGCAGGAGCTGTTTGATGTCCTCGGTGCACAACGAGCCGAACCGGTACACCGCGCACTGCCGGCACTCGTTACCCTGCGGGGCACAGTCGAGTCCTTTGATCATCCAACAGGGTCGTGTGCTGTCCTTATAGGCTGAGCATGTCTTGCGGGTTTCGGCGGTGCAGGGAAGCAGCTCCCAGCACGGCAACAGTGCCTGGATACGCCGAATCCCCTCGATGTTGAGCCGCAGGTCTTGGATCAGATGCTGGATGGTCCGGACGCGGCTGATATCCTCGCGGGAGAAGAGCCGATGGCCCGAGGTCGTGCGGTGGGCGATGATGAGGCCTTCGTTCTCGTATTTCCGGACCGCGGAAACCGAGAGTCCGACTTGCTGGGCCAGAACGCCGATTGAGATCAGAGGGTCTTCGATCTCGCGGTGCTCTTCGGCATTGGGCAAAAAAACAACCCCTTCCGGTGCCACGCGGATGACCGATTGGGGTACTCAAATCTACACAAAATCGTGTAGAAAAGCTATACCCAGTGCTGAAGATTGATCTGCGGTCCCGCCGTCCCAGCCGGCCCTGAACCGGTACGCCTCCGCCGGCGACTGCCGAGACCGCGGAGCCTCCTCGGGAGACAGTCGCTTGCCGCATTCAGGCGAGTAACTTCTTGACCTTCCGCACGAAGTCTTCGGCATCCACCGGCTTGCTGACGTAGGCCTCGGGTGGGGGGACTTGGCGCCGCGTTGAAATGAACCGCTCGAACTCCTCTGAGATGCCGGTGACTATGATGACCGGCACGCTCTTCAGACGCTCGTCCTCCTTGAGCTTCCGGTAGACGGCCACGCCGGACTTCTCGGGCATCGAGATATCGAGCGTGACTAGATCGGGGATCTGCTGTTCGAGCGAGGCGATGGCCTGCACGCCGTCATTGGCCGTGGTGGCTGTGAAGCCATTATCCTGCAACACCGTGGAGAGGTACTCCCGGGCATCGGGATCGTCGTCCACTACCAGAACGGTCTTGGCATCGTCAGTCATGGGCAGTATCCATTTCGGGCTACTGGGAAGCCTCCGAGCCGCTGGTCGGAGGCCGCTTGCGGGGCAGGTGCACGATGAACCGCGTCCCGACGCCGGGCTGCGATTCCAGGTCGATAGTCCCCCCGTGGGCGCGTGTGATGCGGTCGGCAATGAAAAGACCCAGGCCAGTGCCTTCCATCCCCTTCGAGGAGAAGAACATCGTGAACGCCTTCTCCTTGGTCTCTCGGTCCATGCCGATGCCGTTGTCTTCCACCTCGTACTGAACGAAGTCGTTGGATCCTCTGAGCCGAATGGTCACCTTGTGCTCGGGTTTGTTCCCGCCGAGCCGGCAGGCGTCGATCGAGTTCTCGATCAGGTTGACGAGCAGCGAGCGGACCGCCTGGGCGTCACCCTCGAACTCACCGGCGTCGAGATCGAGCGCGGTATCCAGTCGCACCTCGTGCTCTCGAGCCCGCGATTCGATCAAGCGGCAGACGTCCTGAGCTACGTCCACGGCGGCAAGTGGCTCCCAAGCGGGCACACGATCCTTGGCGTAATAGAGTATGTCGGAGACCATGGTCTGGATCCGGGTGACGTTCCGCTTCACCGTGGCCCATCCCTTCTCCACACGTCCCGTATCTTCCTTCGCGAACCCGGATTCGACCAGGTACATTCCGCCGGCGAGACCATTGAGCAGCCCCTTCAGTCCGTGCGAAATCGAACCGATCAACAGACCGAGCGAGGTGAGTCGGTCCTGTAGCTGCCGGACCTCGGTGATATTGGCACTCATCTCCATCACGCCGGTCATGTTCCCTTGACCATCACAGATCGGAGCGGTGGTGACGAGCACGTTCTGGCGGCGGCCGCTCAGGGATGTTACCACCTCTTCGCGGGTGTGTGGCTCACAATCCTCGAATGTCTCCTGGACCGGACAGGGCACACAGGGCTCGGATCGATGCTTGTAGACTTCGTAGCACTTGCGCCCCAGGCAACTCCCGAAGTTTTCCTGAAACGCGCGGTTGGCCTCGACCACGTTCAAATCGCGGTTCTGAATCGAGATGTAGCAGGGCACCTCGTCGAAGAGCAAGCGACAGCGTCTTTGACTGCGGCGCAACTGCCGCTCGAGATCCTTTATGTCGGTGATGTCGGTGGACATCTCCATGACAGCCGCGATCGAGCCGCTGTCGTCACGGATGGGGGTGGCCTCGACCAATACCGACACTTGCCGTCCATCCAGGCTGGTGACCTGTTCCTCGCTGCGATGACTCTGGCCATCGTGGAACGCCCGGGCCACGGGGCAGACCTCGCAGCGCTCCGAGCGGTTCTTGTAGACTTGGTAGCAGAATCGGCCTGTGATGTCACCGAAATCCCGACGGAAACGCTCGTTCGCATCGATGAGGCGAAAGTCGCGATCCTGCACCGTGACGTAGCAGGGCAGTGCCTCGAAGTAGACCTGATAATCTTGTGTCATCGCGATACCCGCCGTGCCTGGCTTGACGGCTGGCCGCCGTCATCCTCGGTTCACAGTCCCTTGAGCGTCACGCTTCGTCCACGCCGGCCGGGGCCTCATCGTGAGCCAATTCCAGTATCTTGCGGACGCTGCGTAGCAGTGCCTCCTCGGTGACCGGCTTGTCGATGTATCCCTCGGGCCGTTTGACGGACCGGTCGTAGATCAGCTTGCGCAGCTCCGGCCGACCGGTGATCACGCATATCTTCAGGTCTTCCAGTTCGGGTTCTCTGCGCAGGATCTCGTATACCTCGCCAACATCACGTCCTGGCATGGATAGGTCGAGCGTCAGCAGGTCCGGCTTCTCCCGGCGGGCCAGCGACAGGGCCTCGTCGCCATTGCTGGCACGGAGCACCGTGGCGCCATTGTCCTCGAAGACCATCGCCAGGTACTCGACCTGGTCCGGTTCGTCGTCAGCCACGAGGATGGTCCGCCCGGCCAGCGGCAGCGCCTCGACCAGCTCCTCCTCGACGGGAATCGCAACTCTCGGCTCGATCACCAGGGCGTTGGCGACGAGATTGACCAGCTGGGTAACCTCTATGCCCAGCTTGTAGTGGCGTATCACATCTGTGAGCCCGTCGACACAGTTGTGGCACGAGGTGACGACGATCTCGGCTCCGGTCTCCTTGAGCTGATTGGCCTTGATGACGCCCGATTTCAGCCGCTGCGGCGTGTACTCGGACATGGACATGGCGCCGCCACCGCCCGTGCAGCAATAGTTCTCAGCACGGTTCGGGTGCATCTCGCGGAAATCGCTACAGACCAGCTGGAGCAGCTCCCTCGGCTCCTCGCAGATCCCGCAGCTGCGAGCCATGTTGCAAGAATCGTGATAGGTGACGGGCCGCGAATTCCGGCTTTTGTCCACCTTGATCCGGCCTTCCTTGATGTACCGGAGCATCGTGAAGATCGAGCTCTCCATCTCGAACGGGACGTCGAACTTGGCCCAGTTTGGGCCCTCGCAGCGCGTGGACCGGAACCCGTGGCCGCACTCCGAGATGACCAAACGCTTCCCGCGCAGCTCGATGACTTTCTCGTAGAGCCGCTGAGCCACGGATCCGCCCAGGTCGTCGTCGCCGGAGAAGAGGCCGAAGTTGGTCATGTCCCAGGCCTCGCTCGGCATCGTCCACTCTTCCCCGGCCGCGTGGAAGATCTTGGCCGCGTCGGCTATGGTCCGCGGGTCGTACTTGACCTCGCGGGGGTTGATGGAGTAGACGACATCGCAATCGGGTTGGTCGACGGGAATGACGGCCGCCGGGTCGTCGAGATCGTCCTGCATCTCTTCCGACATCCAGTCCAGGGTGTCGAGGTATTCTTCCTTCAGCACGCCCATCTGGTTGCCGATTTCCCACTGGTCCTTGCTCACAACGGCCACGCCCTCAGGCATGATCCCAACCGATACCAACAGCCCCCGGGCCATCCGGTTGAACGTCGCCAGATCCACCCCCATCGGGCAGTTCAGCGTACAACGTCGGCAGTTGGTGCACTTGCCGAATACCGTGTCCTTGAGTTCCTCCAACTCCTCATCTGTCCACACGCTTCCAGCTTTGACCCACCAGGGGAAGACACGTCCGGTCCAGTCGAAGTGACGTTTGAACAGTTTGCGGATCAGATCTCCCTTGTACGCGGGTGCATAGGTCGGATCACCTGGATTGGCCAGAACGTAGTGGCACGACTGAGTGCACATTCCGCAGTGCACACAGGCCAACAGCGAGCCGGCCATCTGCCGATTCAGCTTCTGATCCATCCGATCGAGGACCCGTTCAGCCTTGTAAGATCTAGTGAGCTCTTGCTTCATCGCTTTTCCCTTTTCGTCGGCCGGTGGACGTACTTCCTATCCTCGCAGCGCGGGGTACACCCCCCGGTGACCCATCGTCTTACCCAGGTAGTAGCGGGTGAAAGGGTAGTAGAGGTAATGGGATATCTTACTGAACGGCACGTAGACCAGGAAGAACGCCGTCAGGATGAAGAAACCCAACAGGTGCCACTCACCGCCGCTCGTCTCGTTGGGCACTGCCAGGGCGGCGAACAAGAACCAGACGGTCAGCAGCATCAGGGAAAAGTAGTCGTCCGGCGAGCTGATGGCTCGCATGTAAGGATTGCTGATGCGCCGGATGATCCTCACCACCCCCACGAGGAACGCCGCCCCGATGATGATCTGCAGGATCGTCACCACGGCTCGACTCTCTATCAATTCGGGGGCGTAAGGGATGATAAACGACAGCGCGATGGCCGCCGTAACACCGAGGTGAAACACCACGAACTGGGAGTAGATCAGATAGTGCCGACGCGTGCTTTCCATGGCCCAGGGCATCGCAACGTTGGCCCAAGAATACAAGATTCCACGCGCCGGGGTCGTGCCCGACCGCCCCGTTGGCGCTTGCCGCTCGCCGCCCGCCTTGAATCGGAGGAACCAGATGATGCGGGTCGTGTAGACCAGGGCCATGAATGCAAGGGCGACCTCTTGGAGGGTGTGCTCGGAGAAGTGCAATAATTCGCTCATGGCTTCGTCTCGAGTTGGTTCTTGAAGGCGTTGTACTGGTTGGTATCCAGAACACAGAAAAGGATCTCTTTCAGCCGGGTTGGGGCTTGCAGATGCTCAGTGATCGCCTCGAGCATCACTCGGGCGCATAGGCTTGGTGGGATGCCGTAGTAGCCTGCACCCATCGCCGGAAACGCCAGTCGCTCGATGTCTGCCTCCTCCGCCGTTCTCAACGAATTGAGTACCGTCGTCCGTAGCTTTCCTTCCGTCTCCTCCTCCTGGAACTTGGGTCCGACGGCGTGGATGATGTGCCTGGCCCTGAGTTTTCCAGCCGAGGAGATTACGGCCTTGCCCGGCGCGACCGGAGCCAGGGTCTCGAGTTCTTTCTGGACCGAGGGACCGCCTCGCACGGCGATCGCGCCGCCGAAGCCCGAGCCGAGGGTCAGGTCAGATTGTGCGTAGAATACAAAGGCGTCGACGTCGAGATCGGTGATGTCGCCCTTTATGAGACGCACGATGCAATCGGCGATCTGAATCCCTTCCGCAACTGCGTTGGTCACGGCTACCTCCGCTTGTTGACGTTCGTCGAGGCGGCGAGTCCGACCATGGCACCGGTCGAAGGTGTGCCGGCGAGTGTCGTGTAATCCCGTACCTGAGCGCCCGGAGCGACGATCTTTTCCACCAGGTTCTC
>JASFLD010000091.1:0-10708 GCA_050118275.1 Gemmatimonadales bacterium | reverse complement strand
TGGTCACGAGACGAGCGACATCATAATCACGTTGAACGGTGAAGAGCGTGAGATCCCTTCCGGTTTGACGATTCGCGACTTGCTGAACCGGCTGGATCTTCACGAGCGGTTGGTGGTCGTCGAAAGGAATCGAGAGATCGTACGTCGAGAAGAATACGAGGACGTGACGCTGAACGCGGGGGATGCGATTGAACTGGTTCACTTCGTTGGGGGTGGCTGAAGGCTGCCGCTGTGGGGTGACGTTTTGGAAGAGGGAGGTGGAGCTTCATGACCGTAGCTGCCGATGAATTGAAGACGGTCGACGCGCCGCTGGAAATTGCGGGTCGGAATTTTCGGTCGAGGCTGATCCTCGGGACCGGTAAGTACAAAGACAACGAGACGATGGTCGAAGCGATCGCAGCGTCCGGGACCGAAGTAGTCACGGTGGCCGTCCGGCGCGTGGATCTGGATCGCACGAAGGAGGAGGGCGTTCTTTATCATCTCGACAGCGAGCGCTGGTCGCTGCTTCCCAACACGGCGGGGTGCTACACAGCCGCTGACGCTGTTCGATACGCGGAACTGGGTCGGGCAGCGGGCTTTACCGACTGGATCAAGCTGGAGGTGATTGGGGACGAAGCGACGTTGCTGCCGGATGTCGAAGGGTTGCTTCAGGCGGCGCGAACGCTGGTGGCCGAGGGGTTCAAGGTTCTGGCGTACACCAATGAAGACCTGGTCACGGCACTCAAGCTGGAGGACGCGGGAGTGGCGGCGGTCATGCCGCTCGCGTCGCCGATCGGCAGCGGGTTGGGCCTGTTAAACCCCTTCACTATCCGTCTGATCAAGAGTCGAGTCCAGGTACCGGTGATCGTAGACGCGGGCGTCGGTACGGCGTCTGATGCCTGCATGACGATGGAGCAGGGAGTCGACGGCATCCTGATGAACACGGCGATCGCCGCTGCTAGGGATCCGGTGAGGATGGCTCTGGCGATGAAATCCGCGACGGCAGCGGGCCGGCTGGCCTATTTGGCGGGCCGCATGCCGAGGCGGGAAACGGCCGTTCCGTCCAGCCCGACGGCGGGCATGCTGGGCTGAGGTCTCTCTGACGCGGGTGTACGGCATCGCGCCAGCGCGTGCGACGGCTCTCGATGTTCTGAGGGCGGTACGGGGAGGAGCGTTTGCCGATCATGCACTGGAGGCGGCCGCGCAATCTTTGGAGGAGACGGATCGCCGACTGGCGCAGGAACTCGCCTACGGGGTACTGCGCCTGCAGGGGCGCCTGGATCATATCATCAATACATTGGTCAAAGGCGGCATCGGCCGGCTCGCTGTCGGTGTGCTCGACGCCGTGCGTCTGGGCGCGTATCAACTGCTGGAACTCGATCGGATCCCCGCCTACGCGGCGGTATCCGAAGCTGTCGAAGCGGCCAAAGCGGCGGGCGGTACCGGAGCGGCTTCGGTCACGAACGCAGTGTTGCGACGGCTCGGCGAGTTGTCCTATGAGTCGTTCGACTTCCCGGCGTTGGAAGAGGATCCGTTGGGTCACCTGTCCACCTGGGGATCGCATCCGCGCTGGTTGGTCGAACGGTGGCTGGACAGATGGCCAGCGGAGAGCGTCAGGCGGTTGGTGGACTACAACAATCGCCGACCGGCGGTGTACCTTACCGTGGCGGGTGATCGCGAACGATCGATGGAGCGGCTGCGGTCGGCGGGCATCGAGGCGAGCGTCGCGGAGCGCGTCCAATCATCGCTGCGTCTCGAGTCTGGCACGGTTTCTGGTGCGCTGGAAACGATTGAAGGGGTGGTTCAGGATCCGGGCGCGGCTGCCGTCGTCGATTACCTGAGGCTGGATCCGTCGATAGCGGTTTTCGATCTCTGCGCTGCGCCAGGCGGCAAGGCCGCGGCGCTGGCCGGCCGCGGGCACGAGGTCTGGGCGATGGACGTGAACCGTTCCCGACTGGTCAGACTGCTGGAGAATCGAGAGCGGCTCGGTCTGTCGAAGCTCCGCGTCGTGCAGGCCGATGCAGCGCGGCCGCCGTTCCGCGAGGCGGAGGTGGTCCTGCTGGACGTGCCTTGCAGCGGTACCGGAACGCTGGCGCGACATCCCGATGGGCGTTGGCGGTTGCGGCGCGGCGACATCGCAGCGATGGCCGACGAGCAGCGCCGACTGTTGGATGGCGCGGCCGATGTGGTAACTTCGGGCGGCGTGTTGGTGTACGCGACGTGCTCGTTGGAGTGGGAGGAGAACGAAGGGCAGGTGGCGGCCTTCTTGGAACGGCGGCCCGATTACGAGCGGGCTGCACCTGTTGACCCGCCCATGGCGCCGTGCCTCGTGGATGACCTCGGGGACCTGCGTGTGCTACCGCAGCGCGATGGTTTGGATGGAGCGTATGCAGCGAGACTTCGACGCAGAAGCAACTGACGGGGCCGGCGAGAGGCAGCCGGAGCGGGGCTGGCAGGAGCGCTTCCTCACCCGCGGGCGTCTACCTGCCACGATTGCAGGCGTGATGGTCATCGGCCTGCTGCTCGGCTACCTTAGCGCGGTGCTGTTCGTGTTCCCGTCGAAGTCGTCCGCTGTCGATCTGGTCCGGGTGCCGGAAGTCGTGCAGCTCGAGACGGCCGAGGCTCGAGAGGTGATCGAAGCGGCGAAATTGGTTTATGATGAGGAGGGTGGTCTGAAGCACCGCTCGCCGGCCGGGACTGTGATCTCGCAAGAACCGCTGGCCGGGCAGATGGCAGAGCCGGGTTCGACCGTCAGAGTGATGCTGAGCCTGGGACCGAGACCGAGTCCTGTGCCCGATGTCGTGGGATTGAACCATTCCCAAGCAGAGCTCGCGCTGGCGCGTGCCGGTTACGCGAGTGAGTTGGACTGGGTGGATGACGATGCGGATGTCGGTCAGGTCGTCGATACACGGCCGGCGCCCGGAACGCCGCTGGAGCTGGCGGACACGGTTCGACTGTTCGTCAGCGCAGGGGCGCGGCGCGTGACGGTTCCCAATCTCGTGACGCTATCGTTGTCGGGTGCGCGCGAAACGTTGGAGCGTTTGGGTCTGCAGCTGGGCGATGTCCGGCAAGATTCGGCATCGCTCGCCGCTCCGGGGACGGTACTGGGACAGATGCCGTCATCGGGAACGGTCGTGGACCGCGCGACACGAATCGGCGTGACGGTCGCAACGGTGCCGGAGTTGGAGCAATCACCGGATACGATGTCGGGTCGCTAGTCGAGAATCGTGGGGGTATGGAGAGCACGAATGATTTCATCGGGACGTACGATGCGGCGGTACGTTGAACGGAAATCGGCCAGGTCTTGGCTGACCGGATCGCTGCTTGTGGCATGTGCGTTCGCGGCGGCTTGCGGTATCGACATCCGTGGCGTCGAGGTCGGCGATCGCGTACCGGAATACAGTGCGCCGGATCTGTTGGGCCGGGAGATCTCACTGGAGGATCACGCCGGTGAAGTCGTGTTGGTCAACGTATGGGCGACGTGGTGTGGACCCTGTCGGGTGGAGATGCCGCCGATTCAGACTATCTACAGTCGCTATCGGGATCGCGGATTCACGGTGCTGGCCGTCTCGATCGATCAGGGTCCCGGGTACGAGAAGAAAGTCGCTGCCTTCGCGGAAGAGTACGGGCTGGAGTTCCCGATCATGCTCGATCCGGAGGGCCGGATCACCGAGGTTCTGCAGACGGTGGGTGTGCCGGAGACCTTCGTGTTGGGGCGCGATGGACGAATCGCGAAACGGTTGATCGGTGCGACGGATTGGAGCTCGCCTCCAAACCAGATCCTGATTGAAGAGCTGCTGGGGATGTAGGTGATGGAGAACTGGCGGATGAGGTTCAGGCGAAACTGGTTGTACATGATCACGGGCTTGCTGATTTCCGTCTTCTTGTGGTTGGCCGTGAGCGCTGACACGGTGGCGCAGCAGACGCTTTTGGCCGAGTTGGTCATCGTAAATGCGGATCGCCGGTTCGTGATAACTGACCAGGAGCCGGCGACGCGCGAGGTATCGGTCGTCTTCACGGGGCGGGCCGGCGACCTGGCGCTTCTATCCATCTCGCGGCCGCAAGTCGTTGTCACCATCGATAGCGTGAATGCGCCAACGCGAGAGATCTCGCTCGAGCCATCTCTGGTGAGGGGAAGGGGCGTGCGCGACCTTGGAGATGTGCGGGCCGTCAGTGTGCGCCCCGAACAAATCACTCTGCGATTCGAACGTCGGGCGACAAAAGTGGTGCCTGTCGTTCCAATCGTTCGGATACGGCCGGCGGAGGGTTACGTGTTCGCCGACTCGCCGCGAGTGGAGCCGAGCGCCGTGGCGGTCGAGGGTCCGGAGGCAGCCGTCGCGTTGATCGATTCCGCCTTCACGGTGCTGGTCAGTGAGGACAATGTGCGCCAGTCACGCAACATCGAAGCCCCGCTGGAGAGTCCGTCGGACAGCCTGGTGACGTTCTTGTCGGAGAGCGTGCGGATAACCATCTCCGTGGAACCGAGGTCGGAGCGAGTCTTCCCCGGAATACCGGTGGGCGTCACCGACGGCGCGGTCAGCGAACTAAGGGTCGAGCCGTCGCTGGTCGATGTGCGTATTTCTGGACCGCGTAGTCGAGTCGAGGCGGTTCGCCCGGAAGATCTGCGGCCGGAAATCACGCTGCGTGGGACGGACGAGATCGGAGAGCCGTTGCCGATCAACCTGAGCGGACTCGACCCCTTCCTGACGGCGATTTTCGAGCCCGATTCGGCGCGCGCGGTCCGCGGTGCGGGTGAGAGCTAGCGACGTGTTTCCGTCGCCCGACCACTGAGCAGGACGATGAACGATGAGGTCATCCTCGCCGTCGAGACTTCGTGCGATGACACGTCGGCCGCGTTGCTGCGCGGCGAAAGCTCGTTGCTGGGTCACGTCATCGCGACGCAGGACATACACGGTGACTTCGGCGGGGTGGTGCCGGAAATGGCATCGCGCGCCCAACTACGCGTGATCGACGCCGTCGTCGCGGAGGCCTTGGAACAGGCGAACCTTCCACTCGCTGCCGTGGATGCGCTGGCGGTGACGGCCGGTCCGGGGCTGATCGGCTCGCTGCTGGTCGGTGTAAATTGGGTGAAGGCCGCGGCGCTGGCGCTGGGGCGTCCGTTCATCGGCATACACCATATGGAAGCACACCTGTTCGCTGCAGCCCTCGAAGACGAGGGGGCGCGGCCGCCGTTCGTGGCACTCTTGGTGTCGGGCGGTCACACGTTGCTGCTGCACGTGGCGAGCTGGGGGCGCTACCGGTTACTGGGACAGACGCGCGACGACGCGGCGGGCGAGGCATTCGACAAGGTGGCGCGTTTGCTGGGGCTCGGCTATCCTGGCGGGCCGGCGATTGAACGGCACGCTCGAGATGGTGACGCGAGTCGGCATGCACTTCCGGTGCCGATGGTGAGGCGGAATCAGAGTGAGGGAGACGACGACTACTACGACATGTCGTTCAGTGGGCTGAAGACGGCGGTCTTGATGCGCGTACGGGAATTGGAGTCGGAAGGTCGGCTGGAGGGTGAGCTCGCGCACCTCTGTGCGGCGTTCCAGGAGGCGGCGGTCGGACAGCTGACCGAGAAGACATTGCGCGCGGTTCGTGCGACCGGTTGCGATAGGGTACTCTTGGGGGGTGGAGTGGCGCGAAACAGGCGGTTGGCTGATAGCATAAAGAGCCGTCTATCCACTGGCGGTCGAGTGTTCGTGCCGTCGCCGCGGCTGGCAGCGGACAACGCGGCGATGGTGGCGCGGGCGGCGCACTTTCGACTGGCCCGCGGTGAGCGGTCGGGATACGAATTGAGCGCGCGTGCCGATCTGGATCTGCCTGGCCTGGTGTGATTGCTGGGTTGACGACCACTGTGATGAGAGCGTGTAGGTTGCTAGGGGCGAGTTGAGCGATGCATCCGATTCTTTTCAGGTTCAAAGGTATGGAGTTCACCTCGTTCGGTCTGATGCTCGGGCTGGCTTTCTTGGCCGCGGGGTGGGTGGCGAGTCTGGAATTCGAGCGTAAAGGCTACAAGAAGGATGTAGCGTGGTCGCTGCTGATGGGCGCCCTGGTCGGAGGCATCGTCGGCGCGAAGCTCTACTACGCCTTCCTGAACTGGCCACTCCTGATCGAGCACCCGATTCGTACGCTTTTCTCGCGGGCGGGTCTCGTGTGGTACGGGGGGCTCCTGGGTGGAAGCATCGGTGTGACGTACATGCTGAAGCGGGAGAAGCTACCGTTTTGGGAAGTCGCCGATGTGGCGGCCTTGAGTGTGCCTGTGGCCTACGGGATCGGTCGAATCGGTTGCTTCCTGGTGGGTGACGACTACGGCGTGCCGACCGACAGCTGGGTGGGTATCGCTTTTCCCAGAGGGGCGCCGCCGTCGACGGCGGGGAACTTGCGCGCGATGTTCGGCGTGGACGTGCCCGCGTCGATTCCCGACTGGGAAGTTCTGCGCGTGTACCCGACACAACTTTTCGAGGTCGTGTTGTCGCTGACGATATTCATATTTCTGTGGCGAATTCGGCGGCACGACCATCGCGTGGGCTGGCTCTTTTTCCTGTATCTCATGCTTGCGGGCATGGAACGCTTGTTCGTAGAGTTGTTTCGGGCCAAAGACGATCGTTTCTTCGGAGTGTTCACGCTTGCCCAGCTAATCAGTGTGTTGCTGATAATTAGCGGGGCGGTGGGCGTGTGGGCTTTTCGACAGCGCCGTGTTCGCGAGCCGGCGACTTGAGCGCCAGTCCATCAGGAGCACCGGTGCCTACACTCCTCCACGTTTCGGATCTTCATTTCGGGAAGCCGTTTCTGCCGGACGTGGCGGAAGCCGTGATCGAACACAGCCAGGCGCTGGCGCCGGACGTCGTGGTCGTCTCGGGCGACCTGACGCAGCGGGCGCGTGAGGATCAGTTCCGTCAGGCAGCCGAGTACTTGCAGCGTTTCGAGAGGCCGGTCGTGGTAACGCCCGGCAACCACGACGTTCCATTCTACCGATTTTGGGAACGCTTTCTGGCGCCGTACCGCTACTATCAACGCTATATCTCGAACGACCTCAACACGGTGACGGAAGTCGGCGATCTCGTAATCGTCGCACTGAACTCGAGCCGTCGCTTCACTTTGACCAACGGGCGGATCCGGCGTTCGCAACTTGAATTTGCCACACGCGCGTTGCAGAATGCGGGCAATTCGCTGATTCGCGTCGTCGTGACGCATCACCATCTCGCGCCACCTCCCGGTTTCGAGGGTACGAACGTGATGCCGTTCGCCAGGCGCGCGTTGCGGCGGTTTACCGAACTGGACGTCGACCTCATACTCGCAGGTCACATGCATCGCGCCTATATTGGCACCTCTCTCGACTTCTTTCCGGGCGAGTTGGAGCAGCGCGGCATAGTGATTGTGCAGTGCGGCACCACGACATCGAGGAGGGGACGGGGGGGAGAGCGGATGCGGAATACGCTGAACGTCATCCGCTTTGAAGGCGGTAGCATCCGAGTCGCGCATCATGCTTGGATCGCGGACATTCGCAAGTTCATGCCGATCAGCGAACACCGGTTCCCTGGCGGCGCAAGGCAGTATTTCGATGACCCAGGTCTTGGAGAGGCGCGCGAGGCTGGTTGATCTGCGTAGTCCCAGACCCGTTCGGCCGAATTGCGGACGGGCCCGTGCACGCTAGCCGTCTGTGCCGTCTCGCTCTTTCCGTTTGTGCTGTCGGACTGCCCTCGTTGGCCAGCGCCCAGGTTCAGACCACAGCTCGCGATACCCTTCCGATCGTGCGGCGGGTCGACATAGAAGGCAACTCTGCCTTCGGTGACGACCAGATCAAGCGCAGCATCTCCACGCGGGCCAGCGGGTGCAAATCTGTATTCCTGAGCCCGTTTTGTTGGGCGGGAATCGACGCGTTCCGGCGCATCGAGCGACTGGACCCCCGCGAGTTGCGGACGGATGTCGCGAGGATACGGGTGTTCTACTTTCGACGCGGATATCGGCAAGTCCAGGTAGACACCACGGTCGCGCGCGCGAGCGGTCATGTCGATGTGACGTTCCAGATCGAGGAAGGTCCGCCGGTCATCCTCGAGAGTCTCGAGGTGACCGGGCTGGAAGGCGTTCGGGACTCGGCGGCGGTGCTTTCGCGGCTAGAGCTCGAGGAGGGGCAGCCGTTCAGTGAGGTCGCGTTGGGGGAGTCGCGGGAGGCGATGGAGCGGGCGCTGCGCAACAGAGGTTATGCAGACGCGACGATCTTAGCGCGCTTTCTGATGCCGGAGGACGACAGACTGAGCGCGCAGGTCACGTTGAGGGTCGAATTGGGCGCGCGCTCGAGGATCGGGAAAGTCGAGATCGAGGGCACGACGGAAGTCGATCCTAGAGACGTTCGACGGCTGTTGACCTTCAAATCCGGTGACGTGTACAGCGAAGAAGAACTGACGCGGAGCCAACGAACGCTTTATTCGATGCCTCTGTTCGACTATGTGACGATAGAGCCAAAGCCCACCGATTCGGATACCATCATAGACGTACTGGTGCAGATCAACGAAGCCAAGCCGCGCGCTGTGCAGTTCAGCGGTGGCGTGTCGACGACGGAGTGCGTGCAGATCGAAGCTAGTTGGGCGCATCGAAACTTCTTTGGGGGCACTCGCAAACTGGAGGTTACGGGACAGATATCGAACATGGGCACGGCAGCGCTGGCGCAGACTTTCCCGTGCAGCGCTGCGGGCGTGCCGCGCGACCCCAACGACATCGCGACGAACCCGTACAACAAGATCAATTGGAGACTGCGAACGGATTTCCAACAACCCTGGTTCTTGGGGACGGAAAACTGGCTGCAGCTGGGTCTGTTCGCCGAGCGGCAGAGCCTGCCCGCCATCTATGCGCGGGTCAGCTACGGCGGTGATGTCCGCTTCAGTCGTGAGATCTCGCGCGGCACGGCGCTGATCGCCAGTTCACGTTTCGGGCGCGACAGCCTCGAGGAGGGCAGCGCCGACGTGCTTTGGTGCGCCAACTTCGGCGTCTGCGATCCAGAGGATATCGGGACGCTGTCGAAGCCGCGGACGCTGTCGTGGGTGGCGCTGACGGTGGCGCAAAGCCGAACCGACGCCGTGCTCAGTCCGACGCGCGGATACAGACTGACTCTGGAGGGCGAGACGGGTTCCGAGTTCACGGGATCAGAATGGTTGTACTATCGTGCCGCGGGCGAAATGAGCTGGTACCGCCAGGTAGGCGCGAGCGTCCTCGCCCTGAGACTGCGCGGGGGGATGGTGCGGCCACTGGGATCCGGTCTGAGGAACGAGTCGATCGCCGACGTGGGAGAGGTGACCCACCCTCTGAAGAGGCAATACGCGGGTGGTGCGTTCACCGTGCGTGGCTTCGGTCAGAACCTGCTGGGTCCCAAGGTCCTGGCGATCAACCCTGCCCGACTGTACGACAGCGAGACGGAAATCGGCTGTAAACCGGTCCCGGAGGATCTGGCGAAGGGCATCTGGGTATGTGACCTGAAAGACCAGGATGTGACCTCCGACGACATGTATCCCCGACCGGTGGGCGGGGAGAACTCGATCGTGGCGAACGTCGAGCTACGCTTTCCGCTCGGCTCGGACCGCTGGACGGGAGTCGCGTTCCTCGATATGGGTCGAGTCTGGAACGTGGGTGGAGCGGTGAGCACGTCGGATGCGTTGGCCGTGTCGCCGGGATTGGGGATTCGCTACCGGAGCCCGGTGGGACCACTGCGATTCGACATCGGGTACAACACCAGTGGAACGGAACGAGGTGTACCCGTGGTAAGCGATCCCGACGGCATCTTGGTGCAATTGGTGACGGCCTCCGGCGAACCGGTGAGGTTCGACTACAACCCTTACGAGGCCCCGGGGATGGAGGAATTCTTCCGCCGCCTCCAGCTACACTTCTCGATAGGACAGGCGTTTTAGTGACCTGGAAGGAGCGACTGATCGGAATCCCGCTGGCAGTGCTAGGTGCGGCGCTGCTGTTGGTGACGGCTGCGGGAATGATGTTCACGCGCACCGATTGGGGGCGTGAGAAGGTCCGATCGCTCGCACTGGAGAAGCTGAACGGCGCCATCCAGGGACGGGTGGAGATCGACGAGGTCCTCGAGGGGGACCTGTTGCGCATGGTGCGGCTGGCGGGCGTCAGGATCTACGAGCCGGACGGAAGAGAGTTCGCCCGGGTCGATACGTTGTCGGTCCATTATCGCTGGGCTGATTTCCTGATCGGCAACGTAACGCTTCCCAAGGCGACGCTGGTGGGTCCGACGGTGAACTTCCGGGTCGACCCCGATTCCGGCTGGAATTTCCTCAGGGTATTCGCGAGCAAGGGCGGTGGGGAGAACGAAGGGGGGCAGCCTGGCCGCAGTCGCCGCATCGTGGTGCGAGAGGTGGCGATCCGGGCTGGAGACATCTCTCTGCGGACGGAGTGGGAGCCGGAGCCGGGGGTCGATCCGGATTCGAGTCGATGGTTCCTGGAGCGGACTCCGGACGGCTGGGAGCGGGTCATTCGACTGGAACGGTTCAATGCCACGTTGCCGAATGCCCGGGTCGCGGGTCCCTCCGATCAGGGAAGACTTTTTCAGATAAGTCAGTTGGCGGCCCGCGCTTCGATCATCGGCGCGCCGGTGGAGATCGAGCAGTTGCGCGCCGATATCGAGGTGGTACACGACACGCTGTCGTTTCAGATCTGGCAAGCCAATCTTCCCGATTCGCAGGTCTTCGGACAGGGGTGGGTCACTCTGCGATCC
>JASFLD010000090.1:0-10771 GCA_050118275.1 Gemmatimonadales bacterium | reverse complement strand
CGAGGCAGTGGATGAGCCGGGAGTGGCGAACGCTCTACTCGATCGCGCAGCGGACTGGGTCAAAGGTCGGGGTCTCGATCGCCTGCGAGGGCCGACGAATTTCTCGACCAACGAGGACTGTGGGCTTCTGGTGGAGAACTTCGATGATCCGCCGATGGTAATGATGCCGTACAACCCGCCGTACTACGAGAGCTTACTCACCGGCTGGGGTCTCGCGAAAGTGAAGGATCTGCTGGCCCACAAGGGCACCGAAGAGGTTTTCGATAGGAAGCGATTCGAGACGCTCTATCGAAGGGTCAAGCGTGCGGAACCGCGCGTTGCGGTTAGAGGTCTGAGGATGGACAGGTTCAGCGAGGAGGTCGATCTGGTCCGCGACCTGTACAACTCGGCCTGGGAGAAGAACTGGGGTTTCGTGCCGATGACGGATGCCGAGGTCGATCACATGGCCAAGCAGCTGAAGCCGATAGTCGACCCGGATCTGGCTCTGATCGGCGAGCACGACGGTGAACCGGTGGGCTTCGCGCTCGCCCTGCCGGATGTGAACCAAGCGATCCGCCATGTCAATGGTCGCCTTTTCCCATTCGGCATCTTCAAGCTCTTTTGGTATATCCGCCGCATCAACGGCATACGCATCATCACTCTGGGATTGAAGCCAGAATACAGGAAATCCGGCCTCGCCACGCTGCTCTACTTCGAGATCTTCAAGCGTGGCACAGGCAAGGGCCACTCGTGGGGCGAAAGCTCCTGGGTGCTCGAGGATAATCAAGCGATGCTGAGCGGGTTGGAGAAGATGCGATTCTGGCGCTACAAGACCTACCGGCTCTACGAGAAGGCCCTCTAGGAGTGAGCGTCCGTTGGCGCTCCGGGCAGGCTTGCGTGCCCGATCTCATGACTTGCTTCGTGGGATACGCCCGCCGACTCGCGGAATTCACGCCGCCGTTTCAAGAGACACGGGATGAGCGAGCAGGGTAGAGTGGTGCTCGTCACCGGCGGAACGGGTTTCGTCGGAAGCCACGTCGTCGATGCATTGCTGCGGGCCGGGTTCCGCGCGCGCTGTTCAGTCCGACCGACCAGCAACCAGCGTTGGCTCGCTGGCAAACCCATCGATCTCGTGCAAGCGGACTTGCGTCTGCCCGACCAGTTGGAGCCGGCAATCGCTGGCGTCGACGCCATCATTCACTGTGCGGGCCTCACACGCGGTTCGCGAGACGCGCTGATGTCCGCGAATCGTGATGGGACTCGAGCGTTGGTACAGGCTTGTCAGACCACGGGCCGCAGGATCCGATTCGTATTCTGCAGTAGCCAGGCGGCGGCCGGTCCGGGCTGGCTCGACCGGCCGCGGCAGGCATCCGACCGACCGGCGCCGGCGACGGATTACGGTGAAAGCAAGCTGGCGGCCGAAGCCGTCGTGGCAAAGGCGGAAGATCTGGATGCGGTCGTATTGCGACCCGTAGCGGTCTATGGCCCACGCGACGAGGATACACTGACCTTCTTCAAGTTGGCGACGCGAGGAATAATCGTGACGCCGGGTCTGCGAAGACGGGTCGTACAACTCGTGCACGTACGGGATCTCGCTTCGGCCTTGATCAAGGCCGTAGATCGTCCCCAACGGTCCGGGGATGTCTTTTGCATTGCCCATCCCGAGGTGGTCGATTGGGATCAACTGGCAGTGGCCATGAGAGAGGCAACAGGCCGCAACGCAATAACGCTGCGCGTTCCCAGTTTCGCGTTACGAATGATCGGAGCCGCAGCCGAACTGGTCGGCGGCGCAGGCCTTCCGGGACGAATCGACCGTCGCAAGGCAGCCGACATGTCGGAACGCGCCTGGACCTGCGATGCTGAACGTGCGATCGAGGAGCTGGATTGGTCTCCGACCTACAATACTCGCGATGGATTCCGCGATAGCGTGAACTGGTACCGCCAGGAGGGCTGGCTTTGAATTGGGTCAAGCGACAGCTGGCTGCCGCACAGCCGGCGGATCTGATCTTCCTCGCTTACGTTTTGCTCAGCGGGCTACTCATCCTCATGTTCGGCTGGCGGCTCTCGCCGGGTCTGTGGATAGGTCTGACCCTGTCACACCTGGCCATCCTCGCGATCGGAGTGTGGTGGTCGGGCCGGGTGGCACGGCACCCGTCGGTGGCTGGCTTCTTCCGGGACACCTATCCGCTCCTGTTCATCGCCTTTCTATACTGGGAGTTGCGCTACTTGGCACTACTGTTCAGCAGCGGTTACTATGACTCGTTGATCCTTCGCTGGGAAGAGGCCGTGTTCGGCGAGCAGTTGGCCATGACCTTGAGCCAGCGTCTGCCTTATTTGTGGCTTAGCGAGACGATGCATTTCTTCTACGCCTCCTACTGGTACCTACTCCTCGCCTCTCTCGTCGCTCTGTACCTGAGACGGCGATTCGGAGGTTTCCGGCAGCTGGTATTCGCCGAGCTGATCGTCTATTTCGGATGCTACATCATCTTCACCTTCTTGCCCGTCGCCGGTCCGCATTACCAGTTTCCTCTTATCGGAGGCCACCTGTCCGACGGTATCTTCTACCGATTCGTGCACTGGGTACTGGAAGATGGTGGGAGCAAGGGGGCCGCATTCCCGAGTTCGCACGTGGCGGTGGCGGTGACCATAACACTGGTGACGTGGCGTTACGATCGAGTCGTGTGTCTGGTGACGCTTCCATTTGTAGTTGGTCTTACAATAAGTACGGTCTACGGCCGGTTCCACTACGGCATCGACGCGGCTAGCGGTGTTCTGGCAGCCGTGGTGCTGGTGGTGGTCGCCAACGCCGTGCATCACTGGCTGGCGAGGATCTGGTCGGCGCAGCCGGGCAACGCGGCACTGGAGTTGCCCGTCTAAGTTACTGGGAGTAGGGAGGTAGAGGTTATTGGTCGAGCTGACTGAGGCCATCTTGGTCCGACGGGCGCGTGCCGGGGAGCTCGAGGCGATGCGACAGCTGTACGAGCAGCATGCGTCCCGGGTATATACGGTAGTACGGCGTCTGGCGGGAGATGACGACCTCGCAGCGGATCTGGCTCAGGACGCGTGGACGAATGCGTTTCAGAAGATCCGAGAATTTAGAGGAGAGGCGGCGTTCGGGACATGGGTCCACCGAATCGCGGTGAACACGGCGTTGACACGGTTACGGCAGACGGCGAGGCGACGGGACTTGGAACAGAGTTTCGACGGCAGGTCGACGCTGGGCAATCCAGATCGTTGGCCGGCCTCGGCCGCGACCGAGCGGGTGACGGTTCAGCGGGCGCTGGATTTGTTGCCGGAAGGGTATCGCTCGGTGTTGTGGTTGCACGATGTCGAGGGGTACACACACGAGGAGATTGGTGCTCGCCTGGGAATAGCGGTGGGTACTTCGAAGTCACAGTTATCGAAAGCCAGGGCCCGGTTGCGAGCCCTGGTAGTAGAGGCGCGAGCTGAGGTAGTCGATCATGGTACATCTTAGTCACGAGACGCTCTCCGAGTTGTTGGACGGCGGCCCGGTCCCCGGGGCGGAGGAGCATCTCACCGGTTGCCCTGTGTGTCAGGGTGAGTTGGAAGTGCTGCGCGGACTCCGCGCTGAGTTACGCGAGTTGCCCGAGCTCGATCCGCCGCCGGATCTGTGGGCGGCCATCGAGGCGACGATGCCCACCGCGCTGGCCAGCCGTAGATCGCGTTTGCGTTGGCCCGGGTTGGTCGCTCTCCAGGTTGCGGCCATGGCCGCGGTATTCGTGATCGGCATCGGTCTGGGTCGTGTGTCGCAACCGGACGAGTCAACGACGGAGGGGGTATCGCCCCAGCTGGTCGTGGCCGAGCCGGGCCCGAGTACACTGGCCGAGGCTATGGGAGACGTGAGGCGGTTGGGAGCCCAGTATGATGCCGCGGTGGCGAATTTGCAGCGTTTAGCGCGGCAGGAAGGGACGCAGCTTCCGTCGCTGACGGAACAGCGGCTCGCGGGCCTTGACATGCTGGTGGACGCGTCGCGCACCGCGCTGGCGGCGGAGCCGGCGGATCCCGTGCTGAACGCGTACCTGTTCGCCGCGCTGGAGGAACGAGACGCTGTGTTGCAGCAGATCAGCGCGTCTGAACAATCGGACTCGCGTCCTCTTTGGAGATGAGGGCGGTCATGGATCGTCCTGCAATGGGTGGACGGAGAATAATGCGCAGTTCTGGATTCAATTCTGGCCGGTCATTGGTAGTGATGGCCTGTCTTTTCCTGATGGGGAGCTCGCTGCTTATCGCTCAGGAGGAGCGGGGTTTCCTTGGGGTCGAGCTACGCGATGGCCCCGATTGGAAGAAGATCGAGACGGCGACGGGAGTAGTCAGGTGGGAGTTCGCTTCGCCTCCTGAGGTCATCCGGGTCTCTGCAGGCAGCCCGGCGGCGCAGGCAGGTCTCCGGGCGGGGGACTTCCTCATTGCCATAAACGGCATGGACATCACCAGCGAGGAAGGCGGGGCCGCGTTCGGCGCCATGCGTAAAGGTGTAGCGGTCGAGTTTCGTGTCAGACGTGGGACGCGAATAGCCAACGTGACGGTGACGCCCGGCACCTTTGCCGAGGCTTTCGGCGAGGAGAAGGAGATCGCCGTTATTTACGCGCCGCACCTCGATTCGGTGAAGGTGCAGCTCAAGGTGATGTACGAGGGTTTGCCGAAGCTCTACATTGCCCTACGTGAAGCGAAGCAGGCGCTGGCGAGGAGCGAGGCTGAGGCCGAGCGCACGTCGAGTGAGGTAGAGCTGAGGCGTGTGCAGGAGCAGCGTGCGCAAATCGACTCGATGCAGCGCCAGTTGGAAGAGTGGAATAAAGAGATCCGCGTCTACACGGACTCGCTGGCGGCGCGGACCTTGTACATCAAGCCACGCTCCGCGCCCGAGGTCGATGTGCAGGTGGTGCCGGTGCCAGAGGAAGGCGCCATGAAGATCTACAGCGACGCCGTCGCAGGAGCGCGTTTCAAGGCTCTGAGCGAAGATAATCCGCTGGCCGAGTATTTTGGCGTCAAGAGCGGTCTGCTGGTCACCGAGCTCGTTAAAGCGACGCCGGCGCACATGGCAGGGCTGCGCGAGGGCGATGTGGTCATCTCGGTCGATGGACAGATGGTCCACTCGGTCAAGGAGCTACGCAAACTGCTGGGCGAGACGGACGAAGCGGTGTTCACATTCGTCCGCAAGGGTGAGAAGCATACCTGTACGATCCCGTCGAAGAAGAAGTAGCTCGGCACAGGAGCGTCCAGCACAAACTCGAAGCCTGTCCCATTAGAGTCTGGGGCGGGCTTCTCTTGTCGTGTCCTATCGCTTCGTGTACCGGCGGAGGGCAGGTCTTCCTGGCTGCGACCTGATCACGCCACGACCCCTGGCTGCGGGCCGCGGAGCCATGTCTAGCCGGCGAGCGATCGGATCACGACCTCGATCTTCTCGAGGGCCTGGATCAACTCGGACTTCGGTATCCCGTAGCCGATGCGCAGGTACCCGTCCATGTTGAAGTGGTCTCCCGGCACGATGAGCACGCTCTGCTCGTCCTTCAGACGTTTTGCAAGCTCGCTGGAGTTGATGTCCAGGTCGTAGCGCGTGTAGCAGATGGCGCCGGCGCTGGGTTCGACGTACTGAAAGATATCGGCCCGATCGGACAGCCATTCCCTCAGCGGCGCGATGTTCTCGTTGAGGATGCGCCGGGTCCGGTCATAGATACGCTGTCGGGTGTCGGCTGCGAGAGCGGTGCGCGCGCAGAAATCGCTCAGCGTTCCGGGCGCGATGGACGTGTAGTCCTTGTACGACCAGAGATCGGCGATGAAGGGTGCAGGCCCCACTGACCAGCCGAGGCGGAGCCCAGGAAGCCCGTAGGCCTTCGAGAGCCCCGAAGTTATCACGAGCTTGTCGTAACGGCCCCAAAACGTTGGGGAGCGTGTCCCATCGAGCTCGGCTCCCGCGTAGATCTCGTCGGCGATTATCCATGCGCCGACATGTGCGGCGCGGGCGATCACCTCATCGATCTCTGCTTCCGTGAGGATGGCTCCCGTCGGATTGTTCGGATTGGTGACGATGATCAGCTTTACATCCTGGTCGACGTTATCATGCAGTTCGTCCAGATCGGGCGCCCAACCCTGTTGTTCGACGAGGCGGAATGCGCGCACCTCGCCCGAAAAGGCTTTGGCCGTTCCCCACATCTGCATGTAGTTCGGTGCCTGCATCACCACGACGTCGTCGCCATCGAGTATCTTCCACGTCGTAACGTAATTCGCCTCGGAGCCGCCGTTGCTCACCAAGACGTTTTCCGCGGTCGCGCCTGGGTAAAGCGCCGCGATGCTTTCGCGGAGCTCGTCCGTGCCGTTCGATTGGTTGTAGATCAAGCGCTGATCCAGAAGGGCCTGCGGATCGACGCCGGCTAGCTCGAACAGCTCGAGCGGTGTCATGGGGTGGACGCCGCTCTCCGACAAGTTGTAGTGAACGCGGTTCTCCCATGTGGATTGCCAACGCTCCATACGAAATGGGTTGATCTTCATGTCTCTGGCTCTCTCAGCGCCTGCGTGGAGGTGGACGCGAACTACGTTCGGCTTGAAGCCGCGGATAGAATATGACCAAAGCGGTGGCGATTGCCACCTCTGCCAAGAGGTCGCCCCAGAGCGCGCTCGGGGCGGCCAGGCGCGGCAGCCAGACCAAGTCGACGACCGCAATGGCGCCGGCGATCGCGATGCCGAGCAGCGTAGCGGAGGCCCCCGGGGGCTCGCGACGTCCAGCTTCCAGCAGGTAGGCACCGATGACGACCAGTACCGCTCCAGAGGCTTGTGCCTGAAACGGATTCACCGACAGGGCTACGGCGCGCGAGAAGCTGGAGAAGTGGGCCAGAGGCCAAAGGCCCGTCAGGATGTAGTAGGTCCCCTGCACGAGCATTACCACGCGCCGCCGCCGATTCCGTCGCTCGGCGACCGTTCCATCGTCAACGGCTCCACCGCGTCTCACGGCCATCTCACTCCTCCACGTCCAGTTTCAAGATCGCCAGCAGATCAGACAAGTCGCGCAACCAATACGTCGGCTGGCCTTCCTCCAGCTGCTCGCGTCGGAACGGACCCCATAACGCTGCGGCCGCGTCCACACCGGCGGCTCGCGCCGCCCGAAGGTCGTATACGCTATCTCCCACCATCAGGGCATCGCCGGCGGTGACTCCTATCCGCTCGAGCCCGAGCAGCACCGGTTCGGGGTCGGGTTTCGCATGCTGGACCTCGTTGGCGCCCACCAGCCCATCGAACAGACCGTCGAGCCCGGCGACGGCTAGCTCGCGGATCGCATGCTCGCGGATCTTGCTCGTTACGACACACAGACGATAGTCGGCTTTGCGAAGCGTGACGACCCCTTCCCGCATACCGGGAAAGAAGCGCAAGAGACGGTCATGCTGGGCCTGATTATGGGCTACGTAGGTCCGGAACATGGCCTCGATCTGCTCGGGTGAATCGCTGAAGCGGGCGAGCTGTACACGCAGCGGCATGCCCATTGTTTTCAGCCAATCCTCGTCCGGCAGTACTCGACCCAAATGCACGGACAGCGTGTGTCGGTAAGAGCTGAGAATAAGCTCGAGCGAATCGACCAGTGTACCGTCGAGGTCGAAGAGAATGCCGCGGTACCGACGGTGCGCCATGGCCTCAGCGGCCGCCCGTTCCGCGGGGCTCACTGCGGCCGGCCGCCCTGGCGATCACGGCGTCGGCCCGCGGTGCTTCGATGAGCCTGTCGAGCAGAACTTGCCCGTCTGCGATCACTAGATAGAGCTCGGAAAGAGCGGTGATGTCCACGAGGGGGTCACCCCCCACCGCCACGACATCGGCCCACTTTCCGGGCGCAATGGATCCGAGCTCTGTCGCCAGACCGAGATGCTTGGCGGCTGCGGCCGTCGCCGCCGAGATGGCTTCCGCCGGAGTCATGCCGACTTCCACGAAATTGCGCAGCTCCTCGTGTAGGGTGAAACCGAACGCGGTTCCGGGGCTGGGAGCGTCGCTACCCGCCACCAGCGGTATGCCCGCTCGATAGATGCGCCGCGTATTCTCGCGGGCCCTTCTCGCCGACAGTGTGTCTCCAAGAGTCTCGGTCAGGGATTGCTCCAGCGCCTGCAATGTTGGAACCACGGTGAAGTCGGCCTCGCGGAGTCTATTGAGCAGGAGCGTGTCGATCGGTTGGTCGTAGGGCACGTGCTCGATCCCGTCACCGCCCGCCGCCACCGCCAGTTCGACGGAGGCGACATCACTGACGTGGATCAGCACCGGTAGCCCGTGAGCGTGTGCGGCCGAGACCGTCGCGTTGACCAGCACCGCGGGCAATCTCGTCAGTGACGGGTCGTTGCGTGTTTCCAGCACGACGTTGATGAAGTCGACGCGGGGCGCGATCTGTTCGACCGCCGCGCGGGCCTCCTGGGGATCGGTCAGTTGCCTCGTGATCTGAGCGATGTATGAGGTATCACCCTGGCCCACGCGACGGAGATTGGCGACAGGGTGACCGCCGGGGGCCGTGAACATCGGGCCGCCGACGAAGATTCTAGGCCCCCCCAGTTCGTGGCGCTCGATACGCTGGGCAAATTTGACGACCCACGGGTAGGGATCGCCAAGGCTTTTCGCCGTGGTGACGCCGGCCTCGATGAACGAACGGCGCCGCTCGGGGAATCGCTTGACGAACCTCCATAGGTAGGCCAACCAACCCAGTTCGCGGCTTCCGTCCGAGATCCGCGTGCGGATACCACTGAGGTGTACGTGGCTGTCGATCAAACCCGGCAGCAGCGTCAGGCCTCCGACGTTGAGTACGCGGGCGTTCTCCGGTATCTCCGCGGTCTCGTCGACGGCAACGATCTTCCTGCCACGGATCACGACGACCGCGCCTTCGATGATTTGGTCGGCGAAAGGATCGTAAATCCGACCGCCGACGATAACGAGGACGTTCTCAGTCACAGATTGCCCGGGGTACAGATCGCGCGAAGAGAGGATAGCGATAGTGGCCGCACCGATGACAAGGCCGATCGCCAGACACCATGCTGATAGTTTGAGAAAGGAGTGAATCCGCATCCCAGGTCACATCCTCGCCAGGG
Organism: Gemmatimonadales bacterium; assembly: GCA_050118275.1. Lineage (GTDB taxonomy): Bacteria > Gemmatimonadota > Gemmatimonadetes > Palauibacterales > KS3-K002 > JASFMO01. The sequence goes on along the minus strand of JASFLD010000090.1, from coordinate 1,727 downwards.
GAGAAGGTCGGAGACCAAGCTAGGTTCGCTGCCGGCGATTGGGAAGGCGCCGGACCGGCTACCCTCCTGTTGCGGGGTCGCGAGAGAAGAACGCCGGCGATCGCCAAAGTCGCGTTTCCCGCCCTGGTTGATTAGACTGGTATACGGGGTTGGGAGGTGAGAACTCGGCCCCACGTTCTTGCCACGGTCAGGCTGCAGACGCTGCGGGGCGGATCGGGGTAGGTCCAGGGCTTGCGGTTCGATCGTTGCGGGTGAGAAGCGCGAGGAGGTAGTCATGACGAGGCTGAGAGACCAACACGGGGTCGCGCTCGTGGCACTGATCCTGGTCACGGTCTTGATGACCGTCTTGGCCGTGTCGGCGTTGACTCGCGCGATCGCGGAGCAACAGGCCTCGGCGGCCGCGACCTGGGACGCGAAGGCCTTCTACGCAGCCGACGGCGTTAGGGAAGCGGGCCGGGCGGCGTTGGAGGCTTACTACGAAATCGCGCCGGGGGACTCGGTAACCCTGATCGAGGAGCACAGTTTCGGCGACAACGTCTACGGCACGGCCGCGGCGGTACGGGTGGACAAGGGGGCGCAAGACTGGGAGCCCCGTCAATTCGTCGTCTACGGCCACGGGTACACCGATCCGCCCTACGCCGAGGCGAAAGTCGCCGAGTATCTGAATGTCCATGCCGTCCCACCGTGGAATTTCTTGGGCGGACTCATCGCGCTTCGCGGACTCCGCAAGAACGGCGTCGCCGGAATGATCAGCGGCAACGATCCTGACACCTGCGGAAGTCCAGTACCGGGTCTGATCGCGGGTGACTCGGTGAGCGAGAGCGGCGACGTGCTGAGCGATGATGCGGTATGGCTGGCTGGTGAGCCTCCGCTACTCTACAAAGATCTGGATGAACTCATCGCGGATCTGGGATTCGACGAGTGGGGGGAAGCCCGTCAGGGCCCCTTCGACTACGAGGTTGATGATGACAGGCAGTGGCCGGCCGGCAACCTGTGTCAGAACTGGCCCGTCATCCGCGTCGGTCCCGGCGCGAAACTGGGTTCGGGAGAAAGCGGTTGCGGCGTCATCATCGCGCCGGATAATCTCGAGGTGGGGGGTGGCTTCAGCTGGGAGGGCATAATCTTGGTCGGCGACGATGTGAGGATCGACGGGCTCATCGATGTGCAGGGCACAGCTCTGACGGGGCTGAATGCGATTCTCGGCGAGCCCGTCTTGCGAAGCGATCTGGGCAATGGCACCAAGCAGTTCTCTTACAACAGCTGCTTGGTGCGCAAGGCACTATGGCATTGGAATGCCAACGTTGAGTATCACGGCTGGCACGAGGTCTGGTAGCGGGGACCCACGCCCTTCCCACCTCAAGAGTCCGGAACGAGCAGCAGAAGCCCGATCTCTCGTGCTTTAGGCGGGCTGGGTTCGTTCGGGGCCAACTCCAGCAACCGTTGTTCGAGCTTGTCGAGGAACGCGGGGGTGGGGTGGGCAGGCAAGTGGTCGGCGATCCGGGACAGTGCTCGCTCGCCAGCGGCCGTGTAGCGTCTGGCTAACCTTCCCAGCAGATCATCCGACCGGGACCGGGTTTCGGGACCGAGATGATGGCTCTTGGATTGAAGCGACTGTCCGAGCCAGGCAGCGATGCGGCACTGGGGCAAGCCCGGGCGTAGGGCGTCACCAGCGATGCGTGCCGCCTCCAGGCGTGCCATCACCCTGGCGACGTACCGACCACAGACCC